>JAWOCH010000247.1:0-3412 GCA_046483865.1 Candidatus Brocadiia bacterium
GCGGAGCGATTCATACCACCCCCTTCTGATACCTCGACCTGTCAGGTTCCTCATTGCGCCCGGTAGGCCATGCGGACCCGTCCCGTTTCGACCAAGAGCACGGGCCCTGCCGACCTGACCGTCGGCCATCATACCACCAACGGACAGCGCGTGTGAAGCAGAAACGCAGAGCTCCGGGTCATTCAAGAGCCGCCGGGGCTCGGCGGGGCCGGCCCGTCACACCTGGAACATGGGGAAAGGATCACAGCCGAGGGCGGCCGTGCTACATTCTCGGAGACCGCTTGTTGGGCGTGAAGCTGGCAGTTCGGATCGTTTCACTCTGACAATTGGATGAACCTGGCAGAGCTACGGCGCCGGGGGAAGGATCACGGCCGAGGGCGGCCGTGCTACATTCTCGTAGACCACTTTTCGGGCGTAAGGCTGGCAGTTCGGATCGTTTCACTCAGACAATTGGATGGCCCTGGCAGAGCTACGGCGCATCGGGCAGAACGGCCGTTCTCTTTGATATGGGTCTGCCCATCGGCTACCATCTGCGCGGTATGTGATTGGCTGACTTCAGAGACGGAGGAGGATGCATATGCGGAGTAGAAGCAGGCTGACGCTGCTGACGCTGGCCGTGGTGCTGAGTGCGTTGCTGTGGTGCCCGTTGGGCGCCGGCGCGCAGGAGGAGGACGAGGGTCCCCCGCTGCCGCTGCACACCATCGAGGGCGTGGGCGGGCTGGTTCTGACGCCGACTGCCTACCTGGCGGCTCCACCAGCCGCGGGCGAGGACTTCGGGATGCCATCGCTTTCGGTGCAGACAGCCTGGGTCGGACACCGGGACCTGCAGGTGCTGGCAGCCACCTGGAACGTAGGGAACCGGCTGGAGCTGGGCTACGCGCTGAACCGGTTCGACGTGGGCAATCTGAACGTGGGGAGCATTGCCTCCCATCCCGAGCAACTGTACATGCATCACCTCAACGCCCGCTACAACCTGATCCAGGAAGGTCAGTGGGACAAGGAATGGATGCCCGCCGTGACCTTCGGCGCGCACTACAAGATCAACGACGACATTGACGACATCAACAACAGCCTGGGCGACGCTCTGGACGGAATAGGCTACGACGACAACGACGGGCTGGACTTCACCCTGACGGCCAGCAAGACGCTGGGCATGTTCCCCCGGCCGGTGATCGCCACGGCGGGCCTGCGGGCCTCGAAGGCGTCGCAGCTCGGCCTGACGGGTTTCGGCGACGATTATCTGGTCTCGTTCGAAGGCAGCGTCCTGACGCTCGTCACCGACAGGTTGGCCCTGGGCGCCGAGTTCCGTCAGAAGCGCGAGGCACTTGGCGAGATTGACGGCCTTGTCGAGTCCGAGGACTCCTGGTGGGACGTGCACGCCGCCTACATACTGAGCCCGAATGCGTCGCTGTACGCAGTGATCGGCGATGCCGGCGCCGTCCTGGAGCACAGCAGCGAGAGACTGTGGGGCGTGGTGTTCAAGTACGACTTCTGATTGCCTGAACCTCCAACGAACGGGCAAACGCGGGGGCTGCCTCCGGGCGGCCCCCGACAGCAAGAGCAGGTCGCGATAAGGAGCCGACGGTATGTCCGATGCACTTGTGCGAGTAGTGCCCTGGCTGGGCGTTTTCGGCATGGTTGTGGCCGTGGCCACCTACTTCTCGGTGCTCAAGCATCCGCCCGGCGACGCCGTCATGCAGGGCATCGCCGAGAAGGTCCATAGCGGGGCGATGACCTTCCTGAAGCGGGAATACACGATCATCGGCGTGTTCATGGTGCTGGTGTTCGTCGCCCTCGCCCTGCTGATCCACGTTTGGACGGCCATCGCGTATCTGTGTGGGGCTCTGGCCTCGATGCTGGCCGGTTGGCTGGGCATGAAGGCGGCCACCCGCGCCGCCACGCGCGCCTGCCAGGGAGCCAAGGACGGCGGCACTCCGCGTGCGCTGGCCATCGCCTTCCAGGGCGGCTCGGTCATGGGCATCTCGGTGGCTGCCCTGGGCGTTGTGGGCCTCGGCTTCTTCTTCCTTGCCCTCCGCGGTGGGGAGCCCTCCATGGCCACGCTGGTCATCAACGGATTCGCCATGGGCGCCTCCAGCATCGCCCTGTTCGCCCGCGTCGGCGGCGGCATCTACACCAAAAGCGCCGACGTGGGGGCCGACCTGGTCGGCAAGGTCGAGGCGGGCATCCCCGAGGACGACCCCCGGAACCCCGGCGTCATCGCCGACAACGTGGGCGACAACGTGGGCGACACGGCGGGTATGGGTGCCGACCTGTTCGAATCCTACGTCGGCTCGGTCGTGGCCACCATGGCTATCGGCGCCACCATGCACAACGCCCTGCCGCGCATGACGCTGCCCATCCTGCTCATAGCGGCGGGTCTGCTGGCCTCGCTGATCGGCATCGGTTCCATGTCCGTGCTGAAGCGCACTTCGCCGCAGTCGGCGCTGCGCAATTCGACCTACGTAAGCGGCATACTGTTCCTGCTCGCCGCGTACTTCCTCACCACGCGCCTGCTGCACACGGCCGACCCGTTCTGGGCGGTGCTCGCGGGCATGGTGGCGGGAGTGCTCATCGGGTTGGAGAGCGAGTACTTCACCAGCGGGCCCCCCATCCGGCGCATCGCTCGCTCCAGCGAGACCGGCGCCGCCCCGACCATCATCACCGGGCTGGCCGTCGGCTTCAAGAGCACCGCGCTGCCGCTGTTGACCCTCTGCGTTGCCATCTCCCTGGCTTACAAGTTCGCCGGCCTATACGGGATCGCCATCTCGGCGGTGGGCATGCTGGCGACCATCGGCATCGTCATGTCCACCGACTCCTACGGGCCGATTGCGGACAACGCCGGCGGCATGGCGGAGATGAGCGGCGCCGGCCCGGAGATTCGTTCTATCACCGACCGGCTGGATGCCCTGGGCAACACCACCGCCGCCATCGGCAAGGGGTTCGCCATCGGTTCGGCGGCCCTTACCGCCCTGGCCCTGTTCACCGCCTTCCAGAAGACGGTGGGGCTCCAGACCATCAGCCTGACCGAGGCACCGGCCGTGGTGGGCCTGCTGTTGGGGGCCATCATGCCCTTCCTGATCGCGGCACTCACCATGGAGGCGGTCGGGCGGGCCGCCGGCCGGATGGTGGACGAGATACGCCGCCAGTTCCGTGAGATAACCGGCCTGCTCGATGGCGAAGCGGAGCCGGAGACCGACCGCTGCATTGACATCGTCACCCGCGCTGCGCTTAAGGAGATGATCGTCCCCGGGTGCCTGGCCCTTGTGGCCCCGCTGGCTGTGGGCTTCCTGCTGGGGGCGCAGTACCTGGCCGGCTTCCTGGCCGGCGCTATGGCCACCGGCGTGCCGCTGGGCATCTTCATGGCCAACGGCGGCGGCGCATGGGACAACGCCAAGAAGTGGATCGAAGAGGG
>JAWOCH010000227.1:0-2823 GCA_046483865.1 Candidatus Brocadiia bacterium
CCCGCCGCCCACGTGCTCCGGCGCACGCAGCCGCCAGCGGTTGTCAAAGAAACCAACGACGGGCAACGTCTCCAGCCCTGCCGCCCGGGCGTCATACACGGCGTAGTCAAACCAGTGATACGCCCCGGCGCTGCCCGGCCAGAGGTGGGCGCCGAAGCGATCGTATGCCTGGTAGAGCGCAGCCGGCGTCGTCCCGGCGATCAGCGCCACCATCCTGTCCGGATGCTCGGGATTCGGGTGGCACAGCATCACACCGACGTCCGTCCCTTCGTAGCTCCTCTCCCCGAGCACGACCGCCTCGCCGTCCAGACGCACCGGCAGACCGTCCATGATCCGCGCGGCGACGGCGTTGACCTCCGGCCCGCCGAACAGCAGCAAGTTGAGCCGGCGCGCATCGTCGTCGGTCAGCTCGGCGTCGCTGCACACTCTCGGCTTGCCCCCGTGGATGCGCGCCCAGCGCTCGGCGAAGCGCCGCGCTTCCTGCCGGCTCAGTTCATTGAGCAGCTCCGAGTCGGCCGCGGTTCCGTAGACGGGCAGGAAGGGATCGTTCAGCACATCCGCGAAGGGCCCCGACAGACCTTCGCGCTTGCGCAGTCCGGTCGGCTCAGCCTGCCGCCATCCATCCTCCCCGCGCAACAGGAACAGGTCATCCGCCGGCATCTCCGTGCTGTCCACCGTCAGCCCACCGACACCACCGGGCAGCGCCCCGCCGATGATGCGCAGCGCGTGAGCGTTCTCGGTCTGCACGTGGAGACGGTCGCCTTCGCGCCGGCTGCGGACAGCGGCGAACCGGGCCGGATGGTCCAGCCCCTCCACCCGCACCCACCAGGCCCCCCCGTGACGAAGGTCGGAGGTCACAAAGCGCAACGCCCCCGGGGTCGCCGGCGGGCTTCGGCCCAGGATACGCGCCAGCGCATACTCGCCGGCCCAGGCCGGAGCCGGCCCGGGGAAGTGCAGGTACTCCGCTTCGGCGCCCTCCGCCCGGAGCCGCTCGATGATGGGCGGGACTAAAGACCAATCAGCTCCCGGCGATGCAGCGGCTCGCGCAATCACTATGGGGTGGTGGACGAGGTTCTCCGCATAGGAAGCGGCGTCGAGGCGCGCGCGGAGGAACTGCGCCAGCTCCGCGTGCTCCTGCGACTGGGGCGATAGCGCCGCCTGACCGGCGGAGAGGTCCGGCAAGCCGCCCAGTGCCGCCACGCCGGCGAAGGCGTCCGGCCTGCGCGCGGCGGCCATCCAGGCGCCCGCGTAGCCACCCGCGTAGTCCACCAGGTAGACCCGCTGCCGATCTACCGCATAGAGGTGTGCCACCTCACTCAGCACGGCAGCCAGGCTGGTGCCGTTCAGCGGCGAGTGGCCATGCCCGTCCGAAGGCAACGGCTGCACCGCTATGGCCGAGGCGTAGCACGGCACCTGCGCCTCCAGCCGCCCCCGGTCGTTCGGCGGACGCAGGAACACGACCGCCGGATAGCGGACAGACTCCGAGTAGCCCTCCGGCAAGCAGATGCCGTAGGGGCGGAATGCGGCGCCCATGGTGTCGTAGTATGCGCGCAGGAACGGTTCACCGCGCGGAAAGACGGCGGGCTGGCCGGCCTTCAGGCGGCTGAAGTTCCGCTCAATGCGCCTGAAGGCGCCTGCGGGCTCTCGACCCACCGGCGGGCGCCCGATGCCTTCGGCTTGTCCCATCAGCGCCTGTATCTGCACGACCAGCGCGGCGGCATCGCGACTCAGCCGGCCCCTTTGGGCACGGGCGATGTCCTTGATCTCGGCCTCTTCGTGCAGCAGCGCCTGGTCCAGGTACTGCTCCAACTCCCGCTCAGTGCGACGGAACTGCGTGCGCCGCTGCCGCCGCCGGTACAGACGCGCAAACTGCGTCCCGCCGAAAGCGATCACCACCAGCGTGAGCACAACGAGGAAGTGAACGCGTATCTTCTGCGATCTCCCAGTCAACTGCACCTCTGGTGCCTGGGCGTGGGAATCAACCCGTAGTATACCAGACGCGGCGGCCGGCCGGAAGCAGGTCCGTCGCTTCAGTCCGCTGTCTCCCCGGTGGCCCGCACGATGAGCCGCAGGACCATGTCGCCGCTCTGGACCGCTCTCATCAGTTCGCCGGCGCCACCATCGTCATCCCCGTCCGGCCCCACCGAGTAGATGGTCAGCTCCGTGTCGGTCGCCTGCAGTTCGAGCGGCTCGCCCCGGAAGGGATCGGGCGGGACCTGCGGCAACGGTTGGGTGACCAGATCGAACCAGCCGCGCACCGGCGCCTGGTGTCGCGCCTCGTGCAGCCGGGCGGCGGAGGCCACCGTCAGCAGCCGCAGCCGGCTGCGGTCTGCCAGAATGTCGGTGACCAGGGCGTGGAAGTCCGCGCGCGGCAACTCGACCAGCGCATCCGCCGCCATCTCCATGGGCTGCCGCGGGCGTTCAGCCTCGGGCAGATCGGCACGCGCGGCCCCACGCCCCTCCGCCGTAAGCGTGCGCAGCTCCAGTAGCGCGTCGGCCTCGAGCAGGCGATCCTGCGCCCTCTCGGCCGCCCGGCTCAGCAGATCCCGCGTCAGGAACTGGCTCTGAAGATAGCTGACCGGATCTCCATGGCGCCATGCCGCGATATGCTGCTCCGGCACCCACAGGACGTCCAGCCCGATGGCATGGCGTGCCGTCTCGAGGGATGCAAACCGTCCGTCATCCCACGTCTGCACCAGCTCCAGCAGCCGGGCCGCCTCGGGCTCCTCCCGCGCGCGCTCGATCAGCATGTCGCGCATCACGCCTGCGGCATACGCGCGGCACATTGCCCCCGCCCTGACGTGGGCCACGGGCCCTGTGGCC
>JAWOCH010000244.1:0-12654 GCA_046483865.1 Candidatus Brocadiia bacterium
CGCGAGTGCGGGCGCGCGGTCGGGTACAGCATGGTACCCCTCTCGCTAAGCCTGGCGGGTTTCGATGAAGCAGTTGTAGGTCAGCGCGGGTACGCGCAACGGGTCGCCGGGGTTCACCTTGTTGAGGTCATCGCCGCTCATGACGACATGGCCAAAGAGTCATCAGGGACACAAGCTGATCGTCTACCCCGATGCAACGCGCTCCGGGCCCTGTCGCAAGACTTCTGGTAGTGAAAAAGGGAGACGCTGGTGCGACTGCGCACTCGCACCAGCGTCCCTTCTCCTGAGCATCCGAACACCGGGAGCGACCCGCTGGTCAGCTCTACAGCTTGCCGATGACTTGCGTCGAACTGCCTACGTCTACCTGAGTCAACGCGTGGTTCGACGAAGCTTCAGACTCGATCAACAACCAGAATGGCGAACATATCACCTAGTCAGTCCGGTCAGTCACTTGTTGGTACAGCTGGCGAGCGAATCGCCTGGCCACCAATCCGAACTCATGTACCTGGCTTGGCGTGAGCGTGATCTCATCCCCCTCGTCCCAATCAGAAACCTCCGCAAGTCGCCCGTCCACAACTGCATTGTTGTGGAGCAGGCAATTGCGCAGCCGGGAGGCCTCCACGATCCTGTCCGAATCCGGCCAAGGTAGCGAAAGCTTACTCTGGAAGTACTGCCGGATATCCTCAACGCTCCCGTACATGACCGAGAGAACCTCTTTCTCAACCATCTTCCGCAAGACAGACGGGTAGTCGCCCGCGTCCACCACCTCACGGAACTTCAGCTGCTTTTCGCACGGCAGCATTCTAGGGTTGGCCTCGTAGAGTCTGCGGATGATGTAGGCCAGGAACGCTTCGAAGTACGAGTAGCCGAGCAGGAAAGCCCCATTGGCCACTTGAGTCTGGAAGAGGCCAAAGCTATCTGGAACCGCGTCTTGCTGGCCTGCCTCTACCCAGTCGCGATAGTGCCTGCGCACCAGCGTGAAGACTTCCTCATGGGCCAGAGCGAGGAAGGCGACGAGCCCATCGAGCTGAGAAATGAACCTCTGCTCCAGGTTGTCCATACATGCACCGTCCGAGAGAGCCATAACATGCCCGTCCCTGATTCTACGGGTTCCAGACCACTGCCTCAACAAGCTCACCTTCACTTGCGGCTTCCTCCCGGGCTCTCGCCCGTTTAGCTTCCTATCGCTAGTTGTCCGAAGTTGCTGTACTCGTAGACCTGCTCGACATAAGCCGAGACCCGTCGGTTGAGCAGGACGCCGGAGTGCTCGGCGTCGGCGTAGCGGACCCAGAGGTACTCCCAGCCGCGCTTGCGAATGTCGGTGACCGGGGCGACCGTAAGCCGCCGGCGGTTCGGAGTGGCTGCAAACGGGGAGGTGATCTCCGAGACCTTGTCCGCACGGCGCCAGCCCGAGGCAGCCAGGGGGAGCGCCTCGCCTGGCTCGAAGCTGTGGAAGCTTGGCCGGTTGACCTCGCGGCTGAAGTGGAAGAGAGACCCGTTGCCGTGGTTCGTTCGCCGTAATCTGCGTTCATCTGCGTTCATCTGCGGTTCCGAGGGCTGTTTGCATCTGTTCCCGGCGATTCGCTACAGTGGCCGCCGTCGGCACCCCCATCGGGAGCGCACTGTGGCAAAGCGTTGGAAACGGACGGCGATGATCGCGGCGGGACTGGCCCTGAGCGCGGCGGCCGTCGCGTTCTTCGTCCACCGGCTGTGGGGCCACTGGGGCGAAGTGGCTTCCGCCTTCGCCCAGGCTGATTACCTCTACGTCGTCCCGTCGGTCGGGCTGATCGCGCTGATGTACGCCACGCGGATGATGCGCTGGCGGCTGTTCCTGCGGCCGCTGCGGGAAGTGCCCTACGGCGACGTGGCCAGCGCGACGCTGATCGGGTTCATGTCCAGTTGCGTGCTGCCGCTGCGCGCAGGGGAGGTGATCCGCCCCTACGTGCTGCACAAAAAGAGCGGGCTGAGCTTCGGCCACGCGGCGGGCACGGCCATGGGGCTGGAGAGGGTGTTCGACCTGATCGGCGCGTGTTTCCTGTTGCTGCTGGCCCTGGCCCTGGCGCCGGCGGCGGCCGCGCAGGCGTCGGCGGGCGGTTTCGGCGCGCGGATTCTCAACACCGTCCAGCAGCGCGCGCTCTGGTTCGCCGCGGTTACGTTGGTGGGCCTGGCGACGCTGACGCTGGTGGCTTTCCGGCCCGGCCGGGTGCTGCGCGTGGTGGGATGGTTCCTGCGGCTGGTGCCGGGGCGGCTGCGGGGCTCGCTGGAGGCATTCGTCCGCTCGGTGGTCGAGTCGTTGGGCTTCCTGAAGCGCCCCCGGCGGGTGACGCTGGCGCTGCTGCTGTCGCTGGGCATGTGGCTGTGCTACCCGATGAGCGCGTGGTGTCTGGCGCGGGGATTCCGGCTGGGGCTGCCGTTCGGCGGCGTGCTGCTGGCGCAGGTGCTGGTGACGGTGGCGGTGGTGATGCCCCAGGCGCCGGGTTTCATCGGCGTGTTCCAGGTGGCGGCGATGATGGGCGTGCAGCTCTACGGCGTGCCGTCGGCGGAGGCGGGCGCATTCGCCACGATGCTGTGGGCGGTGAACGTGTTCCCGATAACGGTCGTGGGGCTGGGCGTGCTGTGGTATGAGGGGTTCAGCCTGAAGGGGTTGGCGCGGGCCTCTCGGGCGGCGGCCGAGCCGGAGGTCGGATAGGCTACTCGGCGGCCTTGGCTTCCTCGATGCTGGGAAAGATGCCGATGAGGGTGTGCAGCTTGGTGAAGCGGAACACCTCCTCGACCAGCGGCTGGGGGTTGACAATGCGCACGTAGCCGTCGTTGCTGTTGGCGGTGCGGAATGCGCGCATCATCTGGCCCAGCCCGGTGGAGCTGATGAAGGAGACGTCGCTGAGGTCGAAGATGAGCTTGTAGTGGCCCTGTTCGAGGATCTCGTCCAGCTCCTCCCGCAGGGCGTCGGCGCCCATCTCGCGCATCTGCCCGGAGATGCACAGCACACAGACGTCGTCCTGGAAGTCCCATTCGATGGTCGCCTCTGCGCCGTTTTCGTTCATGCGTATACTCGAACGAAAGGGTTTGTGGTCAACTCTGCTTGACGGCGGCCCAGGGGGCGAACTTGATCATGGTGACCTCGTTGCCCTTCTCGTTGAAGCGCACCTCGTCCATGTAGGCCCGGATCAGCGCCAGCCCCCGGCCCGAGCTGGCCAGCAGGGCGTCGCCCTCGGTGGGGTCGGGCACGTCCTGGGGATCGAAGCCCTCCCCCTCGTCGCCCACGCTGATGACAGCCCGATCGTCGTCTATGTAGAACTTGACGGTCACCTTCTTGGTGTCGTCCAGCTCGTTGCCGTGTTTGATGGAGTTGATGACGGCTTCTTCGAGTGCCAGCTTGACGGCGAAGATGCTCCGCTCCCCGTATCCCTTGTTGTCCAGAGTGGGGAGGATGGCGTTCTCAACGTGCTGAAGCTGGCCGGGGATGCTGGAGATGGTGATGGTCTTGCGCTGGGCCTTCTCCAGCAGCACTTCGATGCCCACCATCGCCACGTCGTCCTCGGGGGACTCCAGCAGGCCGCCCAGTTGGTCAATCAGCCGCTCGATGCTCAGTTCCCCGTGGCCCCGCAGGTACTGCTGCAGCTTCTTTTCCGCGCCGACCCGGTCCCGCGCCTGGAAGCCCTTCAGCAGGCCGTCGGTGTAGAGGAACACGCGGTCGTTCTGCTCCAGTTGCATGCCCTTCTGCTCGTACTGGCCGTCCTCGAACATGCCCACGAACAGGCCCTCGGTGTCCAGCGGCAGCACCTCGCCGTTGCGGATGATGAACGGCGAGCAGTGGGAAGCGTTCACGTACTGGAGGGTCAGCAGCTCGGTGTCGAGCACGCCGAGAAAGGCCGTCATGTAATGGCCGGCCAGGGTGCTGCGCAGCATGGCGCGGTTGACCGCCTCCATGATGGCGCGGGGACGGCTTTCGTTGGCCGTGTAGGTGCGGAAAGCCAGCCGGCCGGTGGCCATGATGACCGCCGCCGGCAGGCCGTAGCCGGACACGTCGGCGATGAGGAAGGCGATGAAGTTGTCGGTCAGGTTGATTATGTCGTAGAAATCGCCGCCCACGCGGGTGCCGGGCCGGGTCTCGATGGCGAACTGGATGCCCTCCATCGCCTCCTCCAGCACCGGCTGGAGGCTGCGCTGCAGCTCTCGGGCCACCTGCTCGTCCCGCTCCAGCAGCATGGCCTGGCGTTCGAGCTGCTCGGCGAGCAGCCGCAGTTCCCTCTCGCTGCGTTTGGGCATGCCGGGAGCGGCGCCGCCGTGTTCCTTCAGCCCCGCCTCCAGGGCCTCGATGCGCAACTGGGCGCGGCGAAGCTCTCTGTACAGCTCACGCACGCGCCCCTTGAGGGATTCGGAGTCTTCCGGGAGGGATTCCTCAGGCTGGTTATGGGCGTGAGACACCATCTCCACGCTGCACATGGCCGTGTTCGTTGGGGGAGATACAACGGCCTGGGTGAGGTGTCCGGCGCGAACGAGCCGCACCACAGAGGGAATTCTCAGCCACAGGCCTCAGCGAGTTGCTCTCCTGGACCAACATATTATGCCCACTGATGGCCCGGCTCGCAAGTGAAAGGCAGGCTTGAGGCTTGAGGCTGCTCTGTGGAAAGCATGGCTTAACTCCTACGAATCGCTGAGCTGTTCCCTGCGGATAGTCCTTATGTAGCACAGGCGCCCTCGCCTGTGGCCCTCACCAGCCGGGGGCGGCCTTTCGGCAGGCTCAAGGCCCTGAGCGAAGCCGAAGGGCTGGGCTACAAGCCGTGCTTTCTACAGAGCAGCTTGAGGCCTGAGGCGTGCGGGAAGGCACAAGGACCGAACGGCAGGCGTGGGTCTGGGCCATCCGGCCCCGCCTCATCCCTCTCTCCCCGCCGCCTGATTCAGCTTGCGGGAGATGTCTTCCCAGTGGGTGCCCCGCCAGTAGACCTTCCCGCAGCCGGCGCAGCGGAAGAACTCCTCGTAGGCCTCCCGCGCCCGTGGCGGCACCTGAGCGGCCACCTCGTCCAGCTCGACGGGCACCAGCTCCCCGTTGCAGTCCATGCAGCGGGCGGCCCGCAGCTCCAGCTCCAGCTCGCCCATGACGTAGGCCAGTTGCTGCACGGGCGGCTGGCCCCGCGGCACGAAGACGTGCTGCACCAGGCCCTCCGTGATGGCGTAGCGCTCCAACATGCCCGAGTCGCTGGTCAGCAGCCAGCGTCCCTGTTCCAGGCAACGGCGCACCAGGGCGCCATCGCGCACGTGGGCGTCGAATTCAGTGTCGTATCCGGCCGCGCGCAGCCAGCGGGCCAGCCCGCCCAGCATCGCGTCGCAGTAGAAGGTGGGCTCCTGGGCCATGGGTCTCCTCGGCAGGAAACTCCCCCGAAATGTAACAGACAGCGGTGGTCTCGTCGAGCCCGCCGTGGGCCTTTGTGCTTGACACAAGGTGGGCCGCCAGTTACAGTTCTGGAGAACGGATCGGGCACGGGCCGGGGCGTTATTCACGGCCGCCCGACGCGCTTACGCACGCACCTGAGCCCCCTCCGGAGGGTCCTGTGATGAATACTGCTTTGCGCCGATGCCTGAGGCTTGGCCTGGTTCTCAGCATTGTTCTGCTTACAGCCTGTGTTGTGACCGGAATGGACGAAACGCCCCGGATCACAAGCAAGCTGTCTCCGGCGAATGCCGTTTTTGACCTGGAGCAGGAGGGCCTCAAGGCGCTGTGGCGCGCAGAGCTAGGCCACATACGCGCCGGCCGGCTGGAGCAGATACACCCCACGGGCCCCGTTGTCGTTGCGGAGACGCCCGAAGGGGAGATCCACGTGTTGGAGGCGGAGACCGGCCGCTGGGTGGGCGTGCAGAAGCTGCGCTACGGGCTGTCCTGCCCGCCTGTGGCTGCGGATGGCGGGCTCTACTACGTCCACAAAGGCGGCCTGTTCGACTGGGACCTGGAGGCGGGCGAGGATACGCGCGTCTACGAGCCGCCGTTCGCCGTTTCCGAGGCCCCCGTGCCCACCGACGGCGACCTGATACTGGCCGGTGCGGAGGGCAGCCTGGCCCGCTGGACGCCCGGCACCAGCAAGGCCATGTGGCGCACGACCGCCTGGGGCACGCTGAACGGCAGGCCCGTCCTGAGCGGCGACAAGATGCTGGTCTCGGCGGGCGAAGTGGCCTCCGTGGCCATTGAGGACGGCGAGAAGCTGTGGTACTGGAAACCGGAGGAGCCCGGCGTGGTGACGACGAACGCGGCTACCGACGGCTCCCTGGTCTTCGTCGGGGACAATCGCGGCCATCTCTACTCGGTGGGCGTGGAAAATGGCGAGCAGAAGGGGCGCAAGTTCCTCAACGCTCCGCTGACCGGCGAGATCGAGCTTCTCGGCGACGGTATGCTGGTCTTCCTGAACACTCCGGAGGCGGTCTTCCTTACTGTCGGTGCGGAGCCGGAGGTCCAGTGGCGCGTTCCCGGGGCGCAACGCTTGCTGGCCAGCGGAGGCGGTGTGGGCTACGTGCTGACCGAGGACGGCTCAGTGGCTGCCATCGCCCTGGACAGAGGCGAGGAGCTGTGGCGCGAGCCGCTGCCGGAGGGTTGCGTAGTGGCCGGGAACTCGGAGGAGCCCGTCTTCTACGTGGGCAACGCGCAGGGCACCGTGGTGGCCTTCCAGCAATTGGACTGACCGGAAGCCGGCCGTGCGCGGGTGGGGCGCAGGCGCCTTCCGACCTTCCCTGGATTCACTGACCACATGAAAAAAGCCCCGCTTCGCCAAGCGGGGCTCTTCGTTCCAGGGAGTCCGCCCCCTCGACGGACTCCGCTCAAGGGTGCACGCCGTGCTCTTACACGTCGCGGGCCTGCACGGTCTTCCGTCCGTTGGCCTTGGCTCTCGCGGCCGCGTCGTCCAGCAGCTCGTAGACGGCGTCGTTCAGTGCGTCCAACACGTCCGCCGAACTCATCAGACCCTTGCCCTTGATGTAGTTCTTCACCTTCGTCCCGACGACCAACATCTCCTTACCGCTCATGCGGGGCCCTCCTGACTCAGAAGTATGACTGAATGCCAACATCTTCAAACACGCGGGTATGATACTATCAGGCCGAGGGGCGCTGTCAAGGGCAAAATCGGAAACGATTCGGCCAAGCGCCAGTTCAGTCGTACACGACCATGGTCTTGAGCGACTCGACCGGGTGCTCTGCGGAGAACGTCAACGCCTCCTGTACACGCGGGAATGCGAAGCGATGCGTGATCAGTGAAGCGGCCGCTATCCGGCCCGAGGCGAGCAGTCCGACCGCACGCGGATAGACGTTCGCGTAGCGGAATACCCCCACGACGGTCAGCTCCTTACACCGGGCGCGCGTCAGGGAGACCTCGGCCGTTGACGCAGCCATGCCCACCCACGCCACGCGCCCCGCGTGCCGGGCGATCTGGAAGCTCTGTGCCGCCGTCTCCGCCACACCCACGCAGTCCAGCACCACGTCGGCCGAGTCGGCCAGCGCCCCGGTCACGTCCGTCTCCGCTGCGTTCACCGTCTCGGTCGCGCCCATCTGCGCGGCGTACGCCAGCCTGTCGGGCAGCAGGTCAACCACCGTGATGTGCGCGGCGCCGTTCGCATCCGCCGCTGCCGCCGCCAGCAGGCCGATGGGGCCTGCACCCAGGACCACCACGCGGTCGCCTCCCCGCAGGTCCACCAGGTTGCAGGCGTGCAGGCCGACGGCCAGCGGTTCGGCCAGGGCCCCCAGCTCGCAGTCCATCTCCTCCGGCAACCGGTAGGCGAACTCCTCCGGCCAGGCCACGTACTCCCGGAAAGCGCCCTCGTCGGGCGGAGCGCCCATGAAAAACTCCTCGGGGCACAGGTTGTAGCGGCCCTCCCGGCACATGGCGCAGCGCCCGCAGGGCACCCCCGGCTCGATGGCTACCGCGTCGCCCACGCGCAGGCCCTGGACGTCTTCCCCCGCCTGCACCACCGTGCCGGCGCACTCGTGCCCCAGGATGAACGGGCGCTCTCTGGCGCGCTCGCCCAGTGCGGGGGACTGGAAGAAGTGCACGTCCGAGCCGCAGATGCCCACGGCGTTGAGGGCCACCAACACCTCTCCGGGGCCCGGCACGGGCCGGGGCTCCTCGCGCACGGTCACCTCGCAAGGGCCGGTCATGTAGGCTGCTTTCATCTCCTGGCTCACGGCTCTCTCCCCGAGCGACGGCTGCGAACGAATCAGGCCGGATTCTACCGCCCGGCGGCCCGCGTGCAAGGGCGCCGGCCTCAAAGGCAGCATCTCTTGCCCCCGCGGGCCTCTGTGGCTATCATGTAGCCTCCCTTGTTGCGGGCTGTCTTACAACCATCCGGGGGCCCCGAGAGTGATGCGCCGCCACACGCCGACTGCCGTCGCCGCGCTGCTACTGGCCGCGCTGCTGCTGTGTGCCGGGCCGGGGACGCGGGCCGCGGGCGCGCTGTCCCTGCGGCGCCGGGAAGGACGACTGGTAGTGTCCGGGGCGAGGCTGCGCGCCGTAATCGAGCCGGGAAACGGCGGCCGTGTCACGTCCTTCACCTGCGACGGCGTCGAGCTGACCGGTCTGGACGCAGGCGGCCATGGCGGCCTGGTGGAGGAAGTGCACTCCTCTGATGTCCACTTCACCGTGGCCGGCGCACGCGCCGAAGCCGGGCAGGCCGAGGTGCGGCTGAAGGCCAGAGCCGGCGCGCTGGGCATAGAGAAGCACTACGTCTTCCGCCGCG
Organism: Candidatus Brocadiia bacterium; assembly: GCA_046483865.1. Taxonomy (GTDB): domain Bacteria; phylum Planctomycetota; class Brocadiia; order SM23-32; family SM23-32; genus JAWOCH01. The sequence goes on from JAWOCH010000244.1 coordinate 8,716, forward strand.
ACAGGCCGTGGTTCGTGGTCAACCTGCGCTTCGTGAACTACGGACGCTTCCCCCTGGCGGGCAGTCGCGCGCCCGCGTTGCGCAACCTGGTCCTGCCGGCGGGGGAGGAAGCGACGGGGCGGGAACTCTACTGCCTGAATCGGGGGCGAGGGGCCGAGGTGCGGCCGGCGCACTCCCTGGTCAGCGCCCTCCACGAGGATCCCGGCGCGCGCATGCTGCGCTGGTTCGCCGTGGCAGAGCCGGCCGCCCGGCGAGCCGTGGGCTTCGCGCTACGGCACGGCGGATGCCGCGCGTTACCGCCCCTCAGGGCAGGGCGGGGCGGGCTCATCATCGGGTGGTCCTACCCGGCCATCCCGCCCGAGCACAGCATGGACACGGCGGTTCTCGTGGCTCCCCTGGACGGTTTCCCGGCGGTCAGCGAGATGAACGAGCAGTTCGCCGCCGACAGCGTGCCACTGGCGGCCAATGAGGGAGGGCGGTTGCGCGTCCGCTTCAGCTTTGTGCCGCTGCAGCGCTCCCTGACGGACGTTTCAGTCATCACGCGCGTGTACGACGCGTCCGGCAAGGAGGGGGAGCCGTGCGATCCTATGTTGTTCGAGGACGTGCCGCCGCTGCAGATGGCCGGCGGGGAGACCGAGGGCGTGCGGCCGGAGGCAGGGCCGGGCTGGCTGCTGCACGAGGTATACTCGCAGGGCGAGCTGCGGGGGCGTTTCGCCGTCTCGGCGGACGGCGCCCCGGCCTCGCCGCCGCCCTCGACGCCTCTGCCGCGTCCGGAGCCGGTGTCCCTCGGTGGACGCGAACCCGATGTGCCCGGCAGCGCGCTGCTGGCCGGACCCGCCGGCCGGCGGGGAAGCTTCGTGGTGTGGCAGTTCGACGGGGCGCCGGCACGGCAGGAACTCGAGCGCATCGAGATGATGCTGACGGCCGAGCAGAAGCGAACCGCCTTCCTCGGGGTCAGGACGGTCCACGCCGTCAGGGGGCTGCGCTTGACTCTGGCAGGGGCAGGCCCCGACCAGGAGGGACGGGCCATGCCGCCGGGGGCCGTGCAGCTCTGGCGCGTCGTTCAGCCCGAGGAGGGGCCGGCCTGGCTGACGCCGCTAAGCTCTGTTGACCTGGACGCCGACCAGGTGGCGTGGTACGCCGTGACGGTTGATTCCTCGGCGCTGGAGCCCGGCCGTTACTCCGCCCAGATCGTGTTGAGCGCCGGGCAGCAGGTGCGCGGCATTCCGCTGGTGGTGCGCGCGCTCGCAGTGCCCGGTCCGCCCCAGGGCGAGTTCTCCCTGTGGTACCTCGGCGCTCGTGGAGGCGAGACGCTGAGCCGCTCCGACCTGGCCAAGCTGCGCGACCACGGCGTCGCAGGTGTCACCCTGCAGCGCGGGCACAGGGATCGCTTGCACGCGGAAGTGCAGGAGCTTGGCTATCACCTGCTGGCTCTGCGGGCCGACGGAGCGACCGTTGCGCCCGATGAGCCGGCCGGGGGCCGTTCGATGCTGCCGTGTCGGCGGCCGGCCTGGCTGATCGAGCCCACGGCCGCCGCGGCACTCGTCGGGGATGTCGCCCGCAGTCTGGGCTACACACCGGCCCGGCTGACGGAACGACTGGAGCCTGCCCCCGCCGCCGGGGCGCCGTGCCATCTGCTGGTGCGCAACGGATGCGAGCCGGGGAGGGCGCCCGCGCTGGTGGCCGACGGCGAGTTGACGGGTGACGAGCCCGTCTGGCTGTACCTGGACCTGGAAGAGGCCGACTGGCGCGCGGCTGCCGGCCTGGTGCACGGCGCGCTGTGGGCGGCCGCCTGGCAGGGCATGGCCGGCGTTGCCGTGCGATGCGAAGCGCCCGCCCGGGCGATGGACCGTCAACTCGTGCTGTGGCACATACTGCGCGACGCCCGCGACGAAGTGTCCCTCTGGCGCCGCGTGCGGGACCAGGTCCGCCGGGCCCGGCGGACCGAGGCCGGCACGCCGACGCTGCCGGCGGATGCGCTGCTGGCGCTGGAGCGGTTCGATCGGGCAGTGGGGCCGCAAGCCGGCTGCATCCTGCGGCTGCGTGAGGAGCAGGTGCCGTTTCGTCGGCTCTACCGGGTGGCACCGCCGTCGGGCGTTGACGTGCCCACTCTGGGCCAGTTCCAGGTGGCGTGGCAGGCCGTCCTGGGAGCGGCCGTCCACCTGGCGGCGAGCCCCGTTCCGCCGGTCGTCCCCGACCGGTTCTGGCAGGACGTGCCCCTGCTGACGGAAGGGCAGGTCCAGTGGCAGATCGTCGCCCTGGAGGGCGAGGAGCCGTGGCAGGTCGGGCTGCGGCTGCAGGAACGGCTGCGGCGGCGCACCGGACGCGTGGTGCCGCTGCAGCGCACCTTCCCTCCGCTGGATGTGCCGAACGCACCGGCGCTGGTCTGGGTGGTCGGCCCCGCGGAGGCACTCTCGGAGGCACCGGAGCCCTGGCAGCGGGCCGTCCGGCAGGCCGACGGCGGGCTCCTGTCGGTGACCGAGCTGCCGAGCGGCACGGTGGTGGTTCTGCTCGGGGATAGAAGGTTGATGGACGCCGCTCTGCGCCCGTTGCGGGCCACCCGGTGGCTGCTCCGCACTTCGCGGCACGTCCGCTGAGGCCGGCCGAGCCCTTGCATTGCGGCCCCGGGTGGACTAAAAGACCTGCGAGCAATCAGGAGTATCTCAGGAGGAAGGGGAGACCCGAAATGGCAAGACCTGTGACGCTGTTCACCGGGCAGTGGGCGGACATGCCCCTGCGCGAGCTGGCGGAGAAGGCCAGCGACTGGGGCTACGATGGATTGGAACTGGCCTGCTGGGGGGACCACTTCGACCCCGTGCAGGGCGCCGAAAGCGAGCAGTACTGCAACGAGAAGAAGGCCCTGCTGGGGGAGTACGGCCTGCAGTGCTGGGCCATCAGCCATCACCTGGCCGGCCAGCTTGTGCTGGACAACCTGGACGCGCGCCATGACGGCTTCGGGCCCGAGGATATCGCCGGGGATCACGATGCCATGCGCCGGTGGGGCGCCGACCAGATGAAGGCCGCCGCCCGCGCCGCCGTCAACATGGGCGTGGGCGTGGTCAACGGCTTCACCGGCAGTCCCGTCTGGCACCTGATCTATTCGTTCCCCGCCGTCTCCCCGGCGGCGGTCGAGGAGGGGTTCAGCCTGCTGGCCGAGCGCTGGAATCCCATCCTGGACGTGTTCGGCGAGTGCGGCGTGAAGTTCGCACTCGAGGTGCATCCCACCGAGATCGCCTTCGACATCGTCACCGCCGAGCGCGCTCTGGAGGCATTGGACGGCCGCGAGGAGTTCGGATTCAACTTCGATCCCAGCCACCTGCTGTGGCAGGGCATGGACCCCGAGATGCTCATCAAGACCTTCCCCGAGCGCATCTACCACGTGCACATGAAGGACTGCGCCGTGACGCTGGACGGCACGACGAGCATCCTCGGCTCGCACCTGCCGTTCGGCCATCCCCGGCGGGGTTGGGACTTCCGAAGCCTCGGCCGGGGGGACGTGGACTTCGAATCGGTCCTCCGGGCGCTCAACGCCGTCGGCTACTCCGGCCCGCTCTCGGTCGAGTGGGAGGACAGCGGCATGGACCGCGAGCACGGCGCGGAGGAGGCATGCGCCTTCGTGCGTTCTCTGGACTTCCCACCCAGCGAGCGGGCCTTCGACGAGGCGTTCGAGGAGTGATCGGCCGGCGGTAGGCTCCGTTGTGGAGGCCGGACTATGCACAAGGCCGTCCTCACCTGCCCTCACTGTGGCAGGAAGATATCCGTTTATGAGGACGAGGCCGGCTCAACCGGCACCTGCCCCGACTGCGGCAGGGAGCTGAAGGTGCCCGCCGAGCTGTTCTCCGAGCAGGACGAACAGGCGAACGAATGGCCCGCGGACCTGCCTTCAGGGCCGCAAAAGGACCAGCCCGGGCCGCCCCCCACGCCGCCGTTGTTCGAGGT
>JAWOCH010000344.1:0-5387 GCA_046483865.1 Candidatus Brocadiia bacterium
CCGCGTTTGTTCTCCGTATACCAGTAGGTGAGCCGGCGACCGGCCGGACACTCGTAATGGTCCGTCCGCTGGTCGTAGCGGAAATCGGCGCGCCTGAAGACCTCTTTCCCCTCCCCGGGCCGGTGCTCTTTGGCATCCGCCGCGGCCCTGCTCGCCGGGCGAGGGTCGGCTATGACCACGTCCACCTCTTGCTGGTCGGCATACTCGAGTTGCTCCAGGCTGTGGTAGCCGGCATCCGCCGTATACTGCCTCTGGCAGTCGGCGCCGAGATTCTGCTCGACCTGCGCGTGCTGCTCGCTGAACTGGTTGCGGTCGTTCGGCTCGTCGGTGACCTCGGCCGCTACGATGAGCTGGCTGTCGGCGTCCACGCTCAGCTGCGCGTTGTAGGCCGGGGCCGCCAGCCGGCCGTTGACCTGTTTCATGTTCCGCGCCTCGGGCTCGACCAGATTGATCTTGTGCCGGCAGCGGTCCTTGCTCTGAAGGGCCTTCTTCCTCTTTTCCAGCTGCTGCTGTCTGTGGAGCAGTCTCGCCTCCATCTGTGCCAGTTTCTGCATCTTCGAGCGCACCTGCGCCAGCTCCAGCGCTTCCTCATCCTGCTGCTCGTCCAGAAGCTCGCTCTGCTCCAGGTACTGCGCTATCTGCTCCTTCACCCTGGCCAACTCCGCCTTAAGCTCTTTGCTGCCCCGGCTCTGCCGACTGCTGGCGGCAGCCTCCATCTTGCTGCCGTCGGTCATTATGCGGCGGAACTCCGAAACGCCCCGCTCCCTGGCCAGACGAATGATCTGGACAAAAAGGTCGGGCAGCCGCTGGGCGTGGCGCTGGCGGAAGCGGCTCAGCGCGCAGTGATCCGGCCGGAGGTCCGCCGAGACGTAGATGTAATGCATGTCTCGCCGGCAGAGCTCTTCCAGACGCCGCGTGCTGCTTATGCCTTCGCTGTAGGCAAAGAACCAAGTCGCCAGCATCGTCCCAGGATCATAGGCGTCACCGCCTTGGTCGCTATAGTCGGCATACAAGGCCGACAGGTCCAGCTGCCGCACGACCTCGACCACGAAGCGGCACTTCGCCTCGGGACCCACGAAATCCTCCAGACTGTACCCGAACAGCTTACCTTGACTACGGTCTGCGGCGATGAAGCCCATGCGCCAGCCCCCTTAGAGAAACCTCAGGCAGCGGCTCGCCATCATAGTACGCAGCCCCATTCCAGTGCAAGAATCTGCAACAGCCTGCAAGGCTACGCAGGGCGAGAGGAGGCAGGCCTATGGACGGAGAGACGCGCAGAGAGGTGATGGAGCTGCTTCGCGGGGCCGCCGAGGTCCTCGAAGCGGACGCCCGGACCGAGGTCATCATGCCCGGCTGGGACGAGCAGTTCATCGACGACCGGGACCGAGGCATTCGCATCGCGGCCGAGGCCATCCGGGCCCGCGGCAAGGGCGTCGGCGAGGGCACGCGCGTCCACGCGCGGGACCTCGGATACCTGGTCCGGTACGTTGCGGACATGCTGGAACTCTGAGAAGGGAGGACGTCATGAAGAAGGACGATGTGAAAGTCGGTGAGCTGTACGCAGTGAAAGTGTCGGGCAAGATTGCTCCGGTCGTCATCGACGAGGAGCACCCCAACGGAGGCTGGGTCGGCACGAACCAGGAGACGAACCGGCAGGTGCGCATCAAGACCGCCCGCCGGCTGCGCATGCCCTGGGATGAGTACCTGAACCAGGGCGACGGCGATGAGAAGGCGTCGGCTGACGCCGGCGACGAGGCCGACACGGCGCCCCAGGGCGCCGAAGAGTCCGAGGGCGAGCCGGAGGCCAAGGAGCCGAAGAAACGCGGCACACGCGGCCAAACGGGCGACGACGGGGCCACGATGAGTGGCCTCGACGCGGCGGCCAAGGTGCTCGAAGAGGCACACGAGCCGCTCCGCTGCAAGGAGGTCGCCAAGCGCGCCCTGGAGGCGGGCTACTGGGCGTCGGACGGCAAGACCCCGCACGCCACGATCTACTCGGCCATCCTGCGCGAGATACAGAACAAGGGCGACGAGTCCCGGTTCGAGAAGGTGGGCCGCGGCCTGTTCGCGCTGGCCAATTAGCATCCTTCCACCTCCGGAGCCCCGGCCACCTCGGTCGGGGCTTCTTCTTCGGCCTCCAAACGAAAAGCCCGACGCACAGAGACGCCGTGTCTCGGCACAATCGGGCTTGATCATTCAACGTCCGCTGACGTGTCTCAGCGGACTTGAGTCGTCAATGCCACTTTGCCATATCAGTGCTGCGCCGTCTTACAGCGAACGGGCACACTCATCAATCAACTCGCTGAGGCAGGTCCACCCATAAGCCACCTCACCGACACACACACCGCCGATCTCGGCTTCCTTCCTGCCTACACGCTTGCCGCCAAGAGCTTCATAGAATGCCTTGCACGGGTTCTGTTCCAGGACCCAGACGAGTGCGCTATGGAACCCGCGCCGCACAAGGTCGCTGCCAACAGCGCCGACAAGACGTCGTCCAATGCCTCGGCGCTGATGCGACTGCAGCACGTAGATACCGTAAAGCTCCCCCGCAAAAGCGGGATAACCCTCACGCTCGGGGCCGCCCCCAGCAAAGCCCACCACCGAATCAGCAGCCTCTGCCACGTACGTGACAGACGAACTGTCTTCTTTAGACAGATCGGCCGACCACATGGCAGCGCTCTTCTCATAGGAGAGGTCGGTCAGGTATTCATCAGGGAGGATGCCTTGGTACGCGCTGCGCCAGGTGTCAATGTGCACTCTGGCGATGCATTCAGCGTCACCCGGCGCGGCAGCTCGGATAGTTGTTTCCCGCAACGACTGACTACCGTCCTCCGCCCTCTCAATCATGCGGAAACGCCTCCCCGCCTCGCGTTCGTCAGTATGCGGCGCATGTACCGTCAGGCTTGAGTCGTCAACGCCTTTCAGTAATGAAGATCAGGCACCCCCTCTTTCGTCGTCTGCATTTCCCAGCGGGGCAGCCAACAGTTTCCGTAGCGTGGACCACTGGGGTTGTGTTACCTGATCAGCGAGACCCAGCTCCTCAAGGTCCTCCAGAAACCGTCTGCGCGAAGGCCCAATCGGCACCCGGTCGGGATGTGCGCGATACTCGTCCGGGCAACTGCGTTGCATCCAGGCTGTCGTGACCGAATTGAATCCCGGAATGCCGAGTGAGCCAAGCTCGAGATGGGGCGACACGAGGACGCAGCGGCCTTCGCCAAACGGGCTCTGAAGGGCCGCCGGCCTGCCGGCAAAGTCTGTAGCTGCAAATGTGCTCTCCCTCGAACGTCCGTCGGCCGCATTGTCCTGCACAGCACTGAATCTGGCAACCGTGCCATCGGCGTCACGGTAGAACACCGGTCCGTTCTGAAACCACGAAGGGAACGGCGCGTCGCTCATCCCAGGCCACTCAACGTCCAGAAATCCTTGGAAGATGTTGCCTGCCTGGGGATGATCCAGGTTACTTTGAGCCAGAGCCAAGCCTTGCGGCTCAGGGAGAAGCGCCAAATACGCTCCCGCACATACCCCGATGTAGTCTCGCCCCTCAGCAATGAGATCCCTGATTCGCTGTCTACCAGCGGCTCCGCCCAGTGCCGTCGGACTGTCGGAAACATGCCCGGCGCCGAAGAACAAGTTTGAGAACTTGTCTGCGAATCCAGGCTTCACGATGTCCTCATCACTGAACACGCGGTATGGCAAATGCATGCACCTCAGTGCTGTTTCGATCTGGAAGGAGCCGCAGTATTCGCCATCGTATACGCCAATCATTTAGCTCACATCTCCATCGAACGTGCGTATCTGCTGGCCGCTCCCGTCCTATTCGGGCCGGTCCAGGGCCGCGTAGGCTGTCTTGATTTGAGCCGCCACCGCATCGAGTTCCTCGCGAGAAGGCCTGATGTCCCAGTCTGCAACCAACTTGAACGGGTCGCCCTCGTACCTGGGGAACACGTGAAGATGAAGATGGAACACTTCTTGGAAGGCAGCCTCGCCGTCGGCCAGGAATAGGTTGATGCCCTCACACCTCAGACCCGACTCGTATAGAGCCAGCCCCGTCCGATGCGCGACCGCAAACATGTGCCGTCCCGTTTCCTCCTCCAGGTCACTGAGGCGGGCCATGTGACGCCTGGGGATTACCATCACGTGACCCTTCGTCACGGGGCCGATATCCATGATCCCCAGGACCACGTCATCCTCGTAGTACACGCTGGCTGGACTCTTGCCCGACACGATCTGGCAGAAGACGCATTCCTCTTCCATTACTCAAGTCCCACCATGTTGATCGCTTGGACTGCTCTCCAGCGCCTCACCGGTCGACTCCGGAACCGGCTCGGGCAGATCATGGTACTCCCAGGTGCGCTGCGTCTCCGTCGTAACGCGCGTTACCTTGCCGGCCTCAAACCGTATTGTAACGTTCCCGTAGAACCTGTCCAGGACTAGTCTGGCCACGGACCTGAACAGCCTCTCACCCCTCGGCATGGGCCTCCTCCGTCGCTGCAATCCACTCGGCCTTACGGCCAGTGAACTCCTCCCATCTCTGGACGATGACGTCGCAGTAGAGGGCGTCGATCTCCATCAGGTAGCAGTGCCTGCCCGTCTGCTCGCAGCCGATGAGCGTCGAGCCGCTGCCGCCGAACAGGTCCAGCACATTCTCGCCCGGACGGCTCAAGTGGGGTTCGGGCGGTTGGCCAGCGCCCTGGCCTTGTGAGCAGAGCCCTCGTCACCCTACGCTGCCTGGAGAATGGCCTCTGAGACATCGCTGGACAGGGCGGCGGCCTCCGCGGCGAATTGTTCTAACCGTGTCCGGTCGGGCCGGGGAGATCTACAACGCCTCCCCCCGCCCGGAACCCTGAGAGCGAGGCGCGTTTGCCGGTCGGCGACGGGATTGTTACCATGCTGCGTTCGCGAGCACAAACAGAGGGTTGCTGTCATGTCGGATGAGAAGAAGGACGTGAAGGTGCCGCCGGGTGGGTTTACCAACTTTCGGGATAAGCTGGAGGTGGAGGGGCGGGTGGGGGCGCTGCCGCGCCGCGGGCGCCGGGGTCCCTCCGAGCCGCCAGAGCGCCATCCGGCCGGCGACCGGCCCAACGTGCTGTGGCTGATGGCCGATCAGCTCCGGGGGGATACGCTCGGTTGCGCCGGCCACCCCGTGGTCAAGACCCCGAACATCGACCGGCTGGCGAGCGAGGGCGCCATTTTCACCAACACTTTCTGTGCGGCGCCGGTATGCGTGCCGTCCCGCGCCAGCATGCTCACCGGGCGGCACCTGTTCGGTCACGGCGCCGTCAGCAACCGCCACCGCATGCGCGGGGGGCAGGTCCGATTCCCGGAACTGGTGCGCGGCGCCGGCTGGCGGACGGCCAACGTGGGCAAGCACCACGCCGGCTGCAGCT
>JAWOCH010000167.1:0-4397 GCA_046483865.1 Candidatus Brocadiia bacterium
ACCCGGATCTCGTGTCCCCAACCGCCGAAGGGGTTCGCCCGGCGGAACTCCGCGTGGAAGTAGCCCATCTCCTCGCCGCAGTCCTCCGCAGAGAGGGTTTCATAGTCCACGTAGAAGTACTGCGTGTGCGGCTCGTCCGACTCGTTGGCCAGCTCGACCACACAGCTTTCGCGGAACGGCATCGGCACGTAGCAGTTCAGCGCGCAGCCTGAGTTGAAGCGGTTGTTCGCGCCGGTGGACGCGCTGAACAGCAGGGACTGGAAGCTGTTGACGATGCCGTGCCCGAGGCAGAAGAAGTTGCCCAGGGGCGCCTCGACCGACGGCTGATCGGCCCCGTCCCAGTAGAAGCGCAGCAGGCACTCCCGGTAGTGGTTCGGCTGGGTCATCCAGATGTGGGTGATCTGGGCCGGGCCCTCGATCTCGGCCAGCACGCGTGTCTCGCCGGGCTCCAGGTGCCAGCTATCGTCGTTGCGTCCCGTCGTGTCCCAGGACGAAATGCGCCCGGTGCGGCGGTCGCGGATTCTGCACAGTTCGTCGAGCATCTCGGTCTCCTCAACCAGTATTCAGTTCAGGTTCCTTCAGCAGTAGGCACGCAGCTTCGGCCAAAGGGGGCTCAGGGCCCTGGTGGCCGGAACGTAGGCGTCCGCGTAAAGGCGCCGGTAGAGTTCGGCGCGTCCCTCTTCCGGCGTCTGTGGTGCCTGCCAGCGCGTCATCGCTCCGACGGCTTCCGCGGGGCTGCCGAACAGTCCCGCTCCCACGCCGGCCAGCGCGGCGGCGCCGAGGGCGGTGGCGTGAGCGTGTTGCTGGCGGCGGACGGGCATCTCCAGCACGTCAGCCAGTATGGCTGTCCACAGTTCGCTTCGCGCGCCGCCTCCGCCCACGCGCAACGGCGGCACGGGCCGGTGGGGGAGGGCGGGCGCCATCTCGTCGAGCGCGCGGCGCAGTTCGAAAGCCACCCCTTCGAGCAGGGAGCGGTACAGGTGCGCGGGGCAGTGATGGTCCGACCAGCCGAGGGTGACACCACGTGCGTCGGGCCGGTGCTCCGGGAAACGCATGCCCCACCAGTGGGGCAGCGTGACGAGCCCGTCGCAGCCCGGCGCTATCGCGGCGGCTCGTCGGTTCCACCGGGCCTCGTCGCCCCCGTGGCACCGCACGAACCAGCGCAGCAGGTACGTGCCGGCCTGCAGGACGCATTCGAGCAGGTAGCCCCCGGCGCAGCCGATCAGCGTCCGGAATGCGGGGCGCAGCACGGGCTGCTCTGAGTGCACGCCGAGCACGATGCTGGTGCCCAGCGTCAGGCTTGTCCGGCCGGGTTGCACTGCGCCCATGCCGAGGCCGAAGACGTGCCCGTCGCCGCCGGCCGCAACGACGGGAGTGCCCGCCGGCAGGCCCGTGCGGGCGGCTGCCTCGGCGGTCAGCGGCCCTATCGCTTGCCCCGGCGTCACCAGTTCCGGCATCTGGGCGGTCCGCAGCCCGGCGGCCTCCAGCAGCGCTTCGCACCAGTCCGCGTCCTCCAGGGCCACCAGGCCGCACGTATCGGCCCCGGCGGGACATGTGGCGTGCCGGCCGGTCAATGCGTGGGCCAGCGCCGCGCCGACATCCTCCCACCGGCTCGCCCGCGCGAGCCTGTCCGGATCATGCTCCCTCAGCCAAAGCATACGCGCCGCCGCCGAGGTGGCGTCGAGCGGCTTGCCGGTCAGCTCGTGGTACGCCTTGTCCCCGAACTCAGCGCCCAGTTGCCGCGCCTGCTCCTGCGCGCGAACGTCGAGCCACAGGATGGCAGGGCGCACGGGCCGCCCGGCGTCGTCCAGCAGGACGAACGTCTCCCGCTGGAAGGCCAGCCCGATGGCAGCCACGTGCTCCGATTCGATGGCCGTCACCGTTTCCCGTAGCGCCTCGAACAGGGCGCCAGTCCACTGCTCCGGGTTCTGCTCCGCCCACCCGGGCCGGGGGCGCTCCACCGTCAGCGGCGACGACGCGATGCCGGCCAGCCGTCCCTCCGGCGTCCAGGCGCACGCGGTCACCGACTGGGTCCCCGCGTCTATGCCGATCAGCAGTGTGTCCGCCACGGTGTCGTTCCCTCCGGTGGAAGCGCCATTATAGGTCCGCTGCCGACGGGCTCAAACGTCCCGAAAGGCCCGCTCTGCTTGCTGCCGGACTTCCACACCGGTAGATTGCGGCTGGATCGGGACCCGGGAGGCCGCGATGGTATTCAGGGCGGACGTGGAGGACGTGGAGAAGCGGTTGGGCTTTAGTCTGCCGCCGCACCGCATGGACTTCGAGCACCGCCGCACGGACTTCGGCATCGGGATCATCGGGCTGCACTGGGTGATGCTCATCATGCACCTGCCCGCCTATCGGGCGGCCCGTTTCCGCGTTGTGGCCGCCGCCGAAGTGGACGAAGGCCAGATCGCCCAGACGCGGCGGAAGGGCTTCGAGGTGGGGCGCATCCTTGACGACTGGCCGGAGATATTCGGGCTGGACGAGGTCGAGGTGGTGGACTGCACGTTCGGGCACGGACGCGAGAAGGAGCGCCGCCGCCTGGAAGTCGTCAAGGCGGCCGCCGAGGCAGGGAAGCACCTCATGATCCACAAGCCGGTTGCCGTGACCTTGAGCCTGGCGGAGGAGATGGAGCGCGTCGCCGAGGAGGGCGGCATCTGGCTGGCCGTCAACCAGAACTGCCGCTACAACCCCGCCAACTACTCGATCAAAGGGCTGCTCACTCCCGAGCGGCTGGGGCGGCCGGGGCTGATCGAAGTGCAGAACTACTGGAAAGGCAGCCCCGCCGACCGCGAGGATCCCGCCCCCGCCTGGGTCGCACACGTCATCCACCACGCCGACCTGATACGCTGGTGGGTCGGCCGGCCGTGCGTCTCGGTCTTCTCCGAGACGGGCATGAGGTCGAACGTGACCATCTACGAGTTCGACGACGGCACGGTGGCCTACCACATGGAGAATCACTCGGGTGTAGAGGCGCATGAGACCTACGCGCGGGTGATGGCGGAGAAGGGCATCATCCGGGCGGGGCACAACTGGAACTGGCACTTCCCGAGTTCCAGGGGGCGAGACTTCGTCGAAGTCTTCACCGACCCGTCCGGACCGGGCGTTCAGTTGCCACTGCCGGAGCACATCTACGAGCCCGTCTGGTCGGACATCAACCCGTTCACGCCGCACAGCGGGCCGTATTACGACCTGGCGGCGCCTGTGGCCGGGATGATGGGCACGATGGGCGCGCTGATGCACGGTGTGGAGCGGAACCAGCCGCCGGACAACCACATCAGCGGCGCCATCGAGTCGCTGCGCATGTGCCTGGCAGCCCAGATCTCCGGCGAGACCGGACGGCCGGTTGACCCCCGCCAGGTGCCCTCGGACACGGTTGCGGACCGCTGACTCAGAGCAGGGTGAAGGAAGCCGCGGCGGGCTCCGGCGCGCCGAGCTGAGCGCCGCGCGTTCCCGGCGAGCATCCGCCGACGCGCACGGTGAACGTGCCCGGCTCGAGCACGCGCTCGCCCTCCTCGTCCACCAGCTCCATCATCTCGGGTGTGATCTCGAAAGAGACCGTCTTCGTCTCCCCGGGCGAGAGGGCCACGCGCCGGATGCCGCGCAGGTCCCAGCGGGGCACGCGCACGGACGCCTCGTCGTCGGTCAGGTAGAGCTGCACCACCTCCTCGCCCGCGCGCCGGCCCGTGTTGGTGACATCCGTCCGTACGGTCACGCTCTCGCCGGCCGCGACCTGCTCGGCGGACAGCTCCAGCGGTCCGTACTCGAAGGTGGTGTAGCTGAGGCCGTAGCCGAAGGGATACAGCGGTTCGGCCGTCATGTAGCGGTATGTGCGCCCCTCCATGCTGTAGTCCTCGAACGGGGGCAGCTCCGCGGTGGACCTCGGGAAGGTCACCGGCAGCCGCCCGGAGGGGCACTCCTGGCCGAAGATCACGTCGCCCACGGCCGCTCCGCCTTGCTCGCCGGGGTACCAGATGAACAGGATCGCGTCGGCCAGCTCCTCCATCTCCGGCATGGCCACCGGCGAGCCGCCGGTCACCACCAGCACGAGTGGCTTGCCCGTGTCGGCGAGTTTGCGGACGAACTCCACCTGGTTCTCGGGCAGCTCGAGCTGGTCTCTGTCCCCGCCGTTCTGGGAGGCCAGGCACTCGCCCTGCTCGCCCTCCATCAGTGGCGAGATGCCCATGACGGCCACCACGGCGTCCGCCCACTCGGCCAGGCCAATGGCCCACTCGGAGGGGTAGTCCGGCTCCTTGTTCAGCAGGCAGCCGGTCATGCAGGTGATGCCCACGCCCTCCGGCGCCGCGTCCACTACTCCCTCCAGCACGCTGATAAGCCGCTCGCCGGCGCCGCGGTAGAAGTTGCCCAGCAACACGTCCAGGTCTATCGAGTTCGGC
>JAWOCH010000186.1:0-3807 GCA_046483865.1 Candidatus Brocadiia bacterium
TGGAGGACGCCCTCGTGGTCGGCGGCATGCTCATCACGCTCCTGAACAACTGCGACCGGGTGAAGGTTGCCTGCCTGGCGCAGGTGGTCAACGTCATAGCGCCCATCATGGCCCCGCCGGACGGTGCGGCCTGGCGCCAGACCATCTTCCATCCCTTCGCCCAGGCATCCGCCTTCGGGCGGGGCGTCGCCCTGCAGCAGGCGGTTAGCTGTCCGACCTACGATACGGCGGAGCGCGACGCTGTGCCCGTCCTGAGCAGTGCCTGCGTCCGCAGCCATGATGGTCATGGCCTCGCCCTGTTCGCCGTGAACCGCGGCCTGACCGAGGCACTGACACTCACTCTCGCCGCCCGGGGCTTCGAACTGAGCGGGGTGGAGGAATGGACCACCATGCGCGCGGACGCCCTGGAGACGGTCAACACGGCGCACGAACCGAACGCCGTGGCGCCGGCCGCGGCCGAGGGCGCGCGCCTGGAAGACGGGAGGCTGCGTGTCGAGCTGCCACCCGCTTCGTGGAACGTAATACGCCTCCACTGCTGAACGGCTCCTCGGGAGGCAGGGGCCTGAGCAGTTCCCAGCCCAAGGGACATGCGACGATGAGCCAGGTGGACTACCACATAGGCGGCGGCCTGAGCCGGGAGCAGTTGCGCCGGATGCACGAGGCCGCGCTGGACGTGCTGGCCGAGGTGGGTGTGGACGTGAGCCATTCGGACCTGCTGTCCCGCGTCGAGGGGCGGACGGGACTGAAGGTCGAGGGAGAGCGCGTCCGGTTCGCCCCCGATCTGGTTGAGGAGCTGGTTGACGAGCACAGGTGCCGGGCCGCGACGCCTGCCCAGCCGGCGCAGCAGTTCACCGTAGAGATACTCAGCGGATATGCCTTCCAGAACCTGGATGCCTTCACCGACGAGCTGCGGCCCATGGGCACAGCGGAGTGCATCGAGACTGCCCGTCTCGTGGGCGCACTGGCGGAGGAGGGGGTGGTCGGCGGCACGCCGGGGCTGCCCCAGGACGTGCCTGAACCGCTGCGGGAGGTGCTGGCGTACAGGATCGGCTGCGAGCACAGCCCCACCGCCGGCGGGGCGGGATTCAGCTCCCCGGCGGCCGCCCGTGCCGTCTGCCGGATGTCGCAGGTAGTGGGGGCGGACTTCGAGGTGTCCGTCTTCGTGCTCAGCCCGCTCCGGGTGGAGGGCTCGACCGTGTCCATCGCGCTGGATTTCGCCGACCGGGGCATCCCCGCGCGCATCGCCGTCTACGGTATGCCGATACTGGGGCTGACCACGCCGCTGCCGCTGGCGGGAGCTTTCGTGGAGCACGTGGCGACGGTCCTGGCCGGTTTCACGCTGTTCCGCCTGTTGGGGCGGAGTGAGGAGTTGGGGTTCAAGTTCGACGTCTATCCGTTCGATATGAAGTACGGGACAATCGCCTATGGCACCCCGGAGCACGTGCTGGCCTACCTGGTGGGCGCGCAACTGAACGACTACTACGGCGTGAGCACCGACGCGTGCAAAGCGTTTCACACAAACGCCTTGCGACCGGACGCCCACGCGCTGAGCCAGCGGGCTGCCTTCGGCGCGGTGGCCGCCCTGAACGGCGCGCGCAGGTTCACCTACGGCGGCATGTTGGGGATAGACAAGATCTTCAGCGCCGAGCAGTTGCTCTACGACGTGGAGATTGTGCGTTACCTGGAAGCCCTGGTTCGGGGCTTCGCATTTGACGCCGAGGCGCTGGCGGTGGATGCTATCAAGGAGGTGGGGCCGGGGGGCGATTTCATCACGCACCCCACCACGCTGCGCCGGTTCAGGGGGCTGTGGTCCTCGGAGCTGTTCCCGAACCTGTCCCCCGAGCAGTGGCAGCAGCGCGGCAGAACGGAGGTAAAGGACAGAATGCGCGGGCGGGTCCGGGAGTTGCTGGACGGATACGACTTTGCGCTCGAACGGGACGGCGCCGCCGAGATCGAACGTATCTACCAGGCAGCGGTGCGCGAGCTGGACTGAGCGAGCGGGAGGCAGAATGGAGGATCCGACCACTACGGCGCGGAAGCTGATCGAGCAGTTCAAGGGCGACTGCTACGCCTTCGGGCCCGGTCTCATCGGGCAGGTCGGCCAGATGGCCGCCCGACTCGGCGATGAGTTCTTCCTGGTCCGTGGTCGCTCCTGCGAGGGGAACGGCATGCTGGCCGGGCTGAGGCGATCCTTTGCCGAGGCCGGCGTGGTCATCGTGGGCCAGTGCATGGGCGCCGGGCCGAACTCGCCCGTGCGCGACGTGGAGCGCGTGCGGGACCAGATACTGGACGCGGAGCCGCAGGCCGTCGTCGGGCTCGGCGGGGGCAGCCTGATAGACGGCCTGAAAGGCTCGATCGCGCTGGCCAGCCTTGGCGGCCGGTGCACGGACTACTACGGCGTGGGGAAGGTCGGCCGCGCTATGAAGAACCAGGACGCCGAGCTTGTCCCCTTCCTGGTCGTCCAGACCGCCAGCGGCTCCGGCGCCCACCTGACCAAATACGCCAACATCACCGACACCAATACCATGCAGAAGAAGCTGTTCATAGACCGTGCCGTGGTGCCGCCGTTGGCGCTGTTCGACTATGACGCCACGGTGACCATGCCCCCGAAGTTCACCAAGGTCGGCGCGTTCGACGGCATCTGCCATCTGCTGGAGGTGTACTTCGGCCTGCCGGAGGGACACGGCAAGGCAGAGCTTGTCGAAAGCATCGCCCTGACCGGGCTGGAGCTGATAATGTCTGCGCTGCCCGGCGCGCTCGAGCAGCCCCGGTCCAGCCCACTGCGGGAGCGCATCGGCCTGGGGACCGACCTGGGCGGCTACGCCATCATGATCGGCAGCACCAACGGCCCGCATCTGAACAGTTTCTCGCTGGTGGATGTGATGGACCATGGGGAAGCGACGGCCCTTCTGACGCCCTATTACGTCGCTTTCTTCACGCCCGCCATCGAGGGCCGCGTCCGCAAGGTGGGCCGGCTCTACGCGCAGTACGGATACGCCGACGAGGCTGCGCTGGCGGAGGCATCCGGGCCGGAGCTGGGGCTCGTCGTCGGCCGCGCGATGGCCGCACTCGCCGAGAGCGTCGGCTTCCCCGTCCGGCTCGAACAGGTGGAGGGCTTCCGGGAGGAGCACATCAAGCGCATGCTCGAGGCCGCCAGGGATCCCGCCCTGTCCAGCAAGCTGGAGGGCATGCCCATAGCGATGGAACCGGACGATGTGGACCGTTTTATGGCGCCGATACTGGAGGCGGCGCGCACGGGGGACTTCTCGCAGATTGTCCCCCATCCGGACTACTGCTGAACGCCGCAGAGGACTGACCACCAATGCGCGAAGGGGGGTAGACGCAATGGACAGCCGCAGAAGGGACTTTCTGACCAGAGCAGGAGCCGTGGGGTTGGGGTTGGCCGCCGCCGCGCTGCCGGCCCGACGGGCCGCCGCCCAGGAGGGCTACCGCCGCATATCGCCCACCGAGGAGCTGATGCGCCATCACGGTGTCGTCCACCGCCTGATGGCAGTCTACGACGAATGCGCCCGCCGTCTGGACGCGGGCGAGGAACTGCCCGCCGGGGTGGTGATCAACGCCGGCGCCGTGGCCGACGAGTTCGTCGAGAGCTTCCACGAGGGTCTGGAGGAGCAGTTCGTCTATCCCGTGTTCATGGAAGCCGGCAGCCGACAGGAGCTGGTGGCCACGCTGGTGCGCCAGCATGCCGTGGGGCAGCGTCTGACTGCGCGGACCATCTACCTGGCCGGCCAGAGCGAGTCGTCGCCGGAGGAACTGGGCCGCATCTGCGCGGCGTATGCGCGCATG
>JAWOCH010000301.1:0-19380 GCA_046483865.1 Candidatus Brocadiia bacterium
GCCCGTTGTGTCGTTGTGGTGAATTCTGCCGTTGCCGTTCTCCGTGTCCTCCGTGTCTCCGTGGTTCAACTTAATTGCCCCCGCAGTTCCTCGACCTCTTCGTCCCTGCGGTGATACCCCATCTCCTCCACCATCTCTGCGGCCTTCTCGTAGTGCCCCCGCGCCTCGTCTCTGCGGTCGGTCTCCAGGAAGAGCCGCGCGTATTCGAGCCGACAGTCGGCTTCCCACAGCCGCATGGAGCCGCGGGTGGCGATGGTCAGCGCCTCGTCCAGGTCGTGCTTGGCGCTCTTGAACTCCCCGACCTGCCGGAAGAACGCCGCCCGCGCCAGCAGGCCGCGGGGTAGCTCAGTCCGGTCTCCCGCTTGCCGCAGGCCGGCCACGGCCTCGTCCAACTGACGCCGCGCCTCGGCGGAATCCCCGCCCTCCGGCCGCAGGGCGTGCGCCCGGCCGAGGGACAGCTTGTCCAGCGCGATGGTCAGAAGCGATCCCCCCGCTGACGCCGCCCATTCCAGCGTCTGCCGCGCCCTGTCCAGGACCTCGTCGTACTCCCCCCGCGCCAGCAGGAGGTCGCAGTACCGGCAGCCCTGGAGGGAGTAGAGCAGGGGGTATTGGGGCTCCCGTTCGGCCTGCATCCGCTCGGCCTCTTCGAACAGCTCCTCCGCCTCCCCGACCCGCCCGGCCTGGTGCAGGGCGTCCGCCAGCGTCGTGCGGCTATAGAGTCGCACGAACTTGTCCCTGCTCCGCTCGGCGTACTGGACGCTCCGCTCGGCGTAGGCGACGGCCCCCTCCACGTCTCCCATCGTCAGGCATAGTTCGCTCAGGTTGCCAGCGCCTCTGGCCGCGTTGTCCCAACGTTTGGGTTCGATGGTCCGTTGGGCCGAAGCGTCCATCGGTTCGAGGGCCTCCTCCAGCCGCCCCAGCGCGCGGAGCCAACAGGCAGCCTGGTTGAGCAGGAAGGCCTTGTCGCTCTCCCTGAGCGATGCGGCCGGGCGGTTCCAGGGCTCCTCGAAGAACGCCGATACCGCCGTTAGGTCCGCGCCGAACGCCCCAAGCTTGTTCACCGCGTAGTACTCCTCTTGCCGGCAGACGCGCGGGTAGTAGACCTCGTGCAGCGCCTCCTGGTAGAGGCCGGCGGCGCAGCCGTGGGCCACCGCCCCATACAGCGGCGCCAGCCCCTCGATGGTGTCCGGCTGCTCCACCTCCGGCACGGACCTGTAGTACTCGTAGAGCCGCCCGTGGGCCTCGGTCCACGCCTCGGGCGCCGTCTCCCGGAGCCGGTCGGCGAAGTGCTTCCGTATGAGCGGATGGCAGTCGAGCGCGCCGGGCTCCTCGTCATCCTCCGGCGCCAGGAGCCCGTGCTTCCGCAGGTCCCTCAGCGCGTATTTCCACTGGCGCTCGGAGATGTCCGACAGCGGTTCGGTCAGTCCCGGGATGGGCGGCTCGGCGCGGAGCGCCTCGATGGCGCCCGCCACGGCCGGCCGGTCGAAGAGGCCCATCAGCCGCAGCACGGCCAGCTCCGCCGTGCCGGACAGCCACTTCTCGTAGGACTCCATCACCCGCCGCGCGTGCCCGCCCTGGTCGCGCTCAACCGTGAGCTTAGGCACCCTGTCCCGCTCCCGCACGTCGCCGTGGTAGCGCACGGCCAGGTAACGCCCCAGCAGCGTGAGTGCCAGCGCATGGCAGTCGAACTCCTCCGCCGTCTCCCGAAGCTCCGCATCCGTCCCCTCACAGCCCAGCTCCCGCAGCAACTCCACCGCCGCCGGCACGGGAAGCCGCTTGAGTCGCTTCCGCCGGACGGTCGTGTCGGTCCATTCCCCCAGCTCCTCCACCGCCAGCCGCGTGGTCAGGACGCAGAGCCCGGGGTTTCGGCCCGCAAGCTGCTTGAGCAGGCAGCAGAGGGCGGGATCCTTGAGCTGCCCGTTCGCCGGACGCTGGAGCGGTTCGAGCCCGTCCAGCACCAGCAGCGTCCGCTCTTGAGCCACAAGCTCCGCCAGCTTCTCCCCTTTCTCCCACGCCGACACCGGGCTCTGTGCCAGTTCGGCGCCCTTTGGGCCGTCGAACCATTCGAGCGCGTGGGCGACGAACTGGTCCGCCGAAGCCTGCCCGCCCTCCTTCGCCCCCTGGCTGTAGAAGGAATACCCGTAGACACGCGCCGCGCCGCGGTAGCCGCCCTGCGACAGATGCCCCAGCCACCGCTTAACCAGCGCCGTCTTCCCCACGCCGCCCCATGCGAAGAAGCTGACGATGTGCGTCCCGTCGTCCCCCCACGCCGAGTCCAGCAGGGCCAGTTCGTCGTCACGCCCGTAGAGCAGTTCGCCCGTGGTGGGGAGTTTGGCGGTGGAGACGCGGACGTCGTCCGAGACGGCTGGGGGCGCGGTGGCCGGGGTGCCAGCCGGCGGATCCACAGCCCGTTGCAGTGGTTCTTGGCCCTTGGCTGTTCCGGCCTCACGCGTGAAGTAGGCTGCTACCAATGCGCACACCGCCAGACCCGCCAGCGCCCAGAAGGACCGCTCCGGCAGCCCGAGGAACGCCAGGCCAAACAGCGCTGCGGCCAGGAGGATCAGCGAAGAAGCAGAGCACAGCACATTGCAGAACTCACGGAGCCTGGGGTCGGCCAGGATGCTCCAGGCCAGGATCACGGCGGCCATGTACGCGCCGATCACGCAGAACGAACCGCTTCGCAGGCGCTCTGCACTGAAAGCTTGCACGGCGAAGACCACCAGTACGACGCACGCTATGCCCAAGACTACCCGGAGCCCCGTTGCAGTCCGTCGTGCCATGGCGCGTCCAGCCCCAATATAGAAGCAAGGGCAATCAATGTAAGCGGCGGCGGGAAGGCAGTCAACCGGCAGAACGGCCACGGCCGAGGGCGGCCGTGCTACATTTTAGAGGGACGCGCCGGCCACGGCCGGTAAACTCCGTCGCGTCCGCTTTGCCTCCTGCCATGCGCGCTTGCGAAGGCCGTCACCCGGCGGGGAACAGGACGGCCACGGCCGAGGGCGGCCGTGCTACATTTTGGAGGGACGCGCTCCGTCGCGTCCGCCTTCCGCCTCGGCCACGCAGAAGCGTGGCCCTCCAGGCGCCGTGTCCGCCCGGCGGACGGGCTCCGTGCCGTGCCGTTGGAGGGACGCGCTCCGTCGCGTCCATCCGCGTTGATCCGTGTCTGCTTGCCGCCCCCTCCACTCGAACGGGCGGGGGCGGCGTGGTATAGTGTGTTTCGCCCCAATTCCGTGCCCCCGAGCCCGCGGAGCCGATGAGAAGACGCCTTCCCGACCGGGTCTGGTTCATCCTGCTGCTGTGCTGCATGCCGGCGTCCATGCTGATGGTGCTATGGGTCCCGAGCGAACTGCAGGCATGGATGCGCGCCAACGCCAGGTGGCTGCTGCACGCGCTGGGCAAGGTGGTGCCGCTGTTTCCCACCTGGCCGCAGCTTACCGCCGTGCAGACGCTGGCGGCGGCGATGGTGGCGGTGGCGCCGCTGGCGTGGTTTGCCGCCCGCCAGGACCGGAAGCGATCGCTGAGGGAGTATGCCTTCCCCCTGCTGCTGGCCGGGTACGGCCTGTGGACGGCGCTGAGCTACTTCTGGTCCGCCTGGCCCTACGGGACGCAGGCCTACGTGGTGCGCGAGCTGCCGCTGTTCATCGTCTGCGCGGTGGCCTACTTCACCTGCCGCACCGAGAAGCGTTGGATCACGGTGGGCAAGGTGTTCACGGTGGCCGCCGCCGTGCAGGCGGCCCTGCAGACGGGGCTGATCCTGTGCATGACGGCACACGTCCAGAGCCTGCTGATGCCGCTGCTGCCGGGCAGCCTGCGCGAGGTGATTGAGCTGCCGGCGAGGCTGCCGCGCTTCAGCCTGACCTACCTGAGAGGGGTCTTCTACAAGCATCCCCTGTTCGTGAGCAACAAGAACTTCGGGTCGGCCACGTGGGTGACGGGGGCGCTGCTGGCGCTGGCGTGGTTCGTGAGTGTGGCCCGCCGGGAGGACACCAGGCGCAAGGACCTGGTGTGGCCCGGCATCGGGCTTGCCGGGTCGTGGGCGCTGTTCGGTTTTCTGCTGCTGACGTCGGGGTCGCTGGCCGGTTTCCTGGCGCTGCTGGGCGCGGCAGGGGCGTTCGCCGTGTGCATGTTCGCCCGCCGGCAGATGCACTGGGTGCTGGCCGGCGGCGCGGCACTGGCACTGGTGGCGGCAGGGATCCTGCTGTCATCCGACAGCCTGCAGGAACGGCTGGAGGATTGGGTGCTGGACCCCGGCTCGACGGCCCACCTGCGGGCGATGGACTGGGGCGGGGCGGCGAACATGTTCGTCCGCCGGCCGACGCTGGGCTGGGGCGCGGGGACCTTCCCCGCAGTGTATCCGACGTTCGAGCCGCAGCTTGCCAGCGGCCTGAAGTTCACCAAGGACGTGCGCAATACGCACCCGCACAACGAGTTCATCCGCGTGGCCTCCGAGACGGGCGTGGTCGGGCTGGTGCTGTACCTGTCCGTGCTGGCGTCGGCGTTCGTGGTGTCGTTCCTGGAGCTGCGCGAAAGGCCGCTTCGGGTGCGCCTGTTCGGCTATGCGCTGTGGTCGGGTTGCGTGGCGTACGTGGTGCAGAGCCTGTTCGGCAAGGCGCCGATGTTCTGGGGGTTCAGCACGCAGTTTTGGATTCTGCTCGGCCTTCTGGGCGCGTCCTTCCACGGGCTGAAGGAGGAGGAAGAGCAGGACGAGCAGAACCGAGTCCGGCTGAGCGGGGTGCACTGGGCGGTGTTTGCGGTCGTTACCGGGGTAGCCGCCGGGCTGTGGTGGGCATGGGGGATCGGTGCCTACGGAAGCAACGTCAACATGCGCCGGGCGGAGTTGGAGCGGGGCAAGCTGAACCCCAGAAGACCGAACGCGGAGCTGTTCCGCCGATACACCGAGCACGTGGAGCAAGCGCGGGCGCGCTGCCTGTGGCCGACGCAGATACTCTACTACGACTACGTGATCGGTTGGCACCTGACCGATCTGGGCCAGTGGACGCAGGCGCGGGAGTACCTGACCAGCCACATCCAGCGCTGGGCCCCGGACATGCTGAAGGTGCAACTGCATCTGGCGCGCTGCGCCGCCCGGACGGAGCGCACGCGGGAGGCGTTCGAGCACATCGCGCGCTACATCGCGCTGAACCCCTATGACCTGGAGGGCTACCGGCGCATGGCCGAAGTGTCCTCCAGCGACGCCGCGCTCCTGCTGCGGAAGCACCTGGAGGAGGTCGAGGGATTCGGGGACCTGGAGAAGGTCTGGGAGTTGATCAGCCTCGACATGCACCTGAATCAGCCGGAGAGCGCGCGGGCGGTCGTCCAGCAGGCCGCCGAGGAGCGCGGCGAGCCGCCGGCACAGATCGTGCAGGGGATGGAGGCAAGGCTGCGTGAGGGCGGACAGGCCGAGAGGGCGGATGTGCTCAGACGCGTCTTCCCCGACTACTTCAGCCCTGAGGACCAGGAATAGCGCGCCACACGCCGCGGGCGATCAGAAGATGCCGGCGCCGAACTCCCCGCCTTCCGGCTCTTCCTCCTCCGGCTCTTCTTCCTCTTCCTCCTCCAGGTCCTCTTCGGCCCATTCGCCCACTTCCGGGGCAGGCCCGGGCTCGAAGGGGAACTCCTCCTCCTCGACAGGCGGTTCGTGGACGGGCTGGGGCTCAGCCGGCTGCTCGACCGGCTCGGGCTCGAAGGTCGCCGGCTCGGGGCCGGACTCCAGCACCTCGGGCTCGGGCTCCGTCGGTTCCGGCTCGACCTCTACAGGCTGCGGGCCGGCCTCGATCGGCTCCTCCGGCTCTTCGTACTCCTCCTCTTCGACTTCGGGCTCGGTGTAGTCTTCGGCCAGTTCCTCCAGCCCTTCGCCCTCATACTCCCTCTGTGGCTCCAGCCCCTGATCGAGCCGCTCCATCTCGGCCTGGTAGGCAGCCAGGACGGTCTCCTGGAGCATCTCGCGACAGGGCGTGTTGATTGGGTGCGCCACGTCGACGTGGAACTTGTCGCGGTCGGCGGCGCGCTCCTCGTCCAGCTTCTGCCCGCAGTTGCTGCAGTGTCTGGCGCGCAGTTCGTTCTTGGAGCCGCATGCGGGGCAGTTGTCGGTAAGCTTGCGGCTGGGCATAGCCACGAAAAAGCCCTTGCGGCCCTCGATGACCCGCAGGTCGTGCACGACGAAATCGTCATCAATCGTGATGCTGCAAAACGCCCTGAGCCGATCCGACCGGTTGCGCATCAGCTTGATCCGAACTTCAGTGATGTTCACAAGTGTGCCCTCCGAGTGTCAGCGGTGATACGCGCGCATCCCATCCGGGCAGGCTGCGCACAGGCACGCAACGCACTCCAAGCCGTTGCGCCCAGGCCCTGGCGGCACGCCGGGCGGCCCGCTGATCGCGCATGAGCGCGAAGAAACACGCCCCGCTGCCGGACAACATCATGCCCTCGACGCCCGCAGGCTCCCGCATGTCAAGCAGCTCCCGCCACAGCGCCTCAAGCCGCTCCTTCAACCCCAAAGCGGGCCCCTGAAGGTCATTGTGCAGGCAACTCGCAACCTGCGAGACATCCCCGGAGTCCAGGGCATCACGTACATTGTTACTTGCGTGGGGCCGGTTTGTCAAGGTTACGTCCGCCGCCGCATACACCTCCGCCGTGGACACAGTCACCCGGGGCACCATCAGCACGTAATGCAGCGGGGCAGGACAGCACAGGCGCGTCAGACGCTCTCCCCTGCCCTCGCACAGGCATGTGCCGCCACGGATGAAGAACGGCACGTCCGAGCCCAACCGGGCCGCGAGGGCCAGAAGCTCCGCCTGCTCCAGCCCCAGCTCCCACAGATAAGCCAGGGCCATCAGCGTGACGGCGGCGTCGGAGCTGCCGCCCCCCAGTCCGCCACCGGTGGGTATGCGCTTCACCAGGTGGACCTCAGCGCCCAGGGCGCAGCCCGTCTCCTGCCGCAGCAGGCGCGCGGCCCGCAGAACCAGGTTATCCTCGCCCCGGGGCACGGCTGCTGTGTCGCACTCAAGCGCCAGGTGGCCGTCATGCCGGCGGCGGAACGTCAGCACGTCGTAGAGGCTGACCGCCTGCATGACCGTGCGGATCTCGTGGTATCCGTCCGGGCGCCGTCCGAGCACTTCCAGCGTGAGGTTCACTTTCGCCGGCGCGCGCACGCGCAACAGTTCGTTGCGGTCAGGTTCCGACATCGGTCCCCTCCCCAGCGCGTTCCAGGAAGGTGAGCTGGCTTCGTCCATAAATGCGCTGGTCTGTCTCCACCAGTCGGTCGGTCGGCCAGACGGCGTAGGGCATCGGACTGTGGTGCAGCACGAACAGCGCGCGCTCGTCCGCCCACGCGCCACAGAGGCCATCCAGCGTCTTAAACAGCTCTGCGCGCTTGTGAGGGTCTTCGACCATCGCATACGGCGGATCCACCAGCACCAGGCCGGCCGGCCCGGCTCCCGTCGGCGGCGCCCCGGGCAGGGCCAGGGCGTCGGCACGCAGCACCTCGGAGCGATCCGCCAGGTGGCACTTCTCGGCGTTCTCCATGATCAGCCTGGCCAGCCGCGCGTTCTGCTCCACGAACACGCAGCGGTCGGCTCCCCGGCTGAGCGCCTCCAGACCCAGGGCGCCGGTGCCGGCGAACAGGTCCAGAACCCGGCTGCCCGGCAGCGCGTCGCGGATGATGTTGAACAGCGCCTCCTTGACGCGGTCCAGCATGGGGCGCAGGCCCTCGACGTCCACGGAGCGGAGCTTGGTCCCCCGGGCGCTGCCGCTGATGATCCTCATTGGCACACCTTCTTCACCACGGGGCACGGCCTATGAACCACGACGACCCGACGGAAGGCACCTGCCAGGGATGGGCACGATGCTCGGACTGTCTTTGCCGGCTGTATCCTGCCTATCCTGTGCATCCCTGTCAGTCAGTGGGGGTTGTTCGTCGCGCTCGTCGTGGCGTCGTGGTTACTGTTTCACGTCTTCCTCGGCGACGGCCACGAGGGAGACGCCGGCCTGCTCCGCCAGGTCGCGCACCTGTTCGCGGTCCAGCACCAGCGTTCCGCCGGCCTCCAGTGCCAGCACGGCCACTCCGGCGTCCGCCATGGTACGCACGGTGTCCGGCCCCACGCACGGAATGTCGAACCGGAGGTCATGGCCGTGCTTCTGGACCTTGATGGCCACGGCTCCCCCGCCGGCCAGGCGTCCGCCGCGTTCCAGGGTTGCGTCGGTGCCGTCAATGCCCTCCACGGCCACCACGGCGCCGTCGCGCACCACGATGCACTGGCCTATCTGGAGGGCGGCGATCTGCTTTGCCAGGGGCCATCCGAAGCGGATGTCCCGCCACTGGGCTTCGTCGGGCTCGCGGCGGGTCAGTGGCCCCCGCTCGGCCAGCAGGCCGGGGCAGTAGTCCAGCACGCTGCCAACGCGCAGGCCCTCGCGCTCGAACTCCTCCACGACCGCCTCCAGTATGGTGTGGTCCTCGCGGCTGCCGAGTCGGCTGTACCACAGCTTCACCGAGCGCCAGTCGGGCACAAGGGCGGCCAGGTTGCCGAACATCCGCTGCTTGCGGATCGCCCCCAGCATGAGCACGACGTTGACGTCGGCGGCCTTGAACAAACGCACCCACCGGCCCAGCTTCGCCAGTCCGGTCCAGTGCATCTGATCGGCGCAGGACTCGATGCCCGCGTCGGCCTCGCCCTTGATCCCTACGGCGACCACCCGCGCCCCTCGACGGCGCAGCGAGCGGGCCACCTGCAGGGGCAGATCGCCGGCGCCGCACAGGATGCCTATGGTTTCGGGGGCCTGGCTCATTCCCTCAACTGCCCGTCGCCGATGACGCGCCACTTGTAGGTCGTCAGCTCCTCCAACGCCATAGGCCCGCGGGCGTGCAGGCGGTCGGTGCTGATGCCTATCTCCGCGCCCAGGCCGAACTGCTCGCCGTCGTGCCAGCGCGTGGTGGTGTTGACGAACACGGCGGCGGAGTCCACCTCGTCGAGGAACCGCTGTGCGGAACCGAAGTCGCTGGTCACGATGGCGTCGCTGTGGGCGGAGCCGTAGCGGCGTATGTGCGCGATGGCCGCGTCCAGGTCGTCCACCACCCGCACGGCCAGGATCAGGTCCAGGTACTCGGTGCTCCAGTCCTCCTCGGACGCCTCCCTGATGCCCGGCATCAGCTTGCAGGCGACCGAACAGCCGCGCAGTTCGACTCCCTCCTCCTGGAAGACGGGCTGCGCGCGGGACAGGAACTCCTCCGCGATTTCGGCGTGGACCAGCATGGTCTCCATGGCGTTGCAGACGCCGGGCCGCTGGCACTTGGCGTGGCGGCAGATACTGACGGCCATCTCCAGGTCCGCGCTCCGATCCACGTACGTGTGGCAGATGCCCTCGTAGTGTTTGATGACCGGCACGGTCGCCGTCTCCACAACGGTGCGGATCAGGCCCTTGCCCCCGCGGGGGATGACCAGGTCCACGTGCTGGTCCGCCTGCAGCAGGGGCGGGACGACGGCGCGGTCGGTCGTCTCGACAAGCTGCACCACAGCCGGATCCATGCCCTCCTCGGTGCAGGCTCGGGCGATCTGGCGGTGGATGGCCAGGTTCGAGTGGATGGCTTCCCTGCCCCCGCGCAGTATCACGGCGTTGCCGCTCTTCAGGCACAGGGCGGCCGCGTCGGCGGTGACGTTGGGGCGGGATTCGTAGATCATGCAGATCACGCCGATGGGCACACGCACCTTGTCCAGCTTCAGCCCGTTGGGCAGCACCCAGCCGTCAATCACGCGGCCCACAGGGTCCTTCAGGGCCACAACCTTGGCAAGCGATGAGGCCATGCCCTCGATGCGCTTCTCGCTGAGGGTCAGGCGGTCGAGCATAGCGTCGGACAGGCCGGCCTCCCGGCCCGCCTCCAGGTCCCTGGCGTTCTCCTGCTTCAGCTCCTCGCGACTGTCCAGGATGTTCTGAGAGATGCGCTTCAGCAGGCGGTTCTTCGCCTCGGTCGAGGCCCGGGCGATCTGCGCGGCGGCCCGGTCGGCGTTCTCAACCAGTTCGTTCACGTAGGCTTCGATGTCCATTGTGATCATCCTCACGGCATTGGGCGGCGAAATGCAGTCAGCTTCCGGGCGTCTCCGACGCAGGCCGAAGCGCGTTCCATAGGGCGGCAAGCAGCGCGCTGAGCACGAAGACTGCGCCGGCCAGCAAGACCGGGAACGCGCGTGAACCAAAGGCAGAGGCCCACAGCGGCACCGGCTCCGGGGCCAGTGGCACCTCCGTCGCACGGGGCAGGCCGGGGTATTCCTCCACCTGCTCCCCGGGAGCGGAGAAACCGTAATCCTCCCGAGCCACGCGCTCGACGGCCTCCGGCGAGCTGAGCAGCGCGTCGCGCTCGGCCCTCAGGCGGGCGTTCTCGGCCTCCATCTGCCGCATCCTGGCCTCCAGCCGCTTCTGCTCCCGCAGCAGCCGCTCCAGCGTGCGCCCGCGGCGCGCCAGCACGGCGCCAAAGAACGCCGCCACCAGCGTGGCCAGCAAGACCGGCAGCCAGAAAGACCTGGCTGAGAAAACACCCATTCCCGCCCCTTGAGCGTGCCAGGTGGACTGAGCGCAACGGATATGCTATAACACCAACCGCGGCAGACTGTCAACTTGAGGGCCGTTCCGGGGCCGGACGTTCCTCCGGGCCGGGGCGGCGCCTTCCGGATGCGAAGGACCGGTCCTTTGCGGATTCCTCTCACCCCATACGGCCTGCGCGAGATTGCCATCGGCACGGTCGCGTTCCTGCTCGGCGTGGCCATCGTCGGCTGGCTGTTCTGGCCGGCCGGCGTCGCCATGGGCCTGTTGTGGCTGGGCCTTCTGGCGTTCTTCCGCGACCCGGACCGGCACATCCCCGATGTGCCGGACGCCCTGCTGAGTCCTGCGGACGGCACGGTGTGGGATGTCGAGGTGACCGATCCGCCCGGGGATTTCCTGGGGGAACCAGCCCTGCGCATCGGCATTTTCATGTCCCTGCTGAACGTGCACGTGAACCGGTCTCCCGTCTCGGGTATGGTCAGATGGGTTCAGTACTTCCCCGGCAGCTCTCGCGACGCCCGCAGCCGGTCTGCCGCGCTGGAGAATGAACACAATCTGGTGGGCATTGAGACGCGCGAAGGTCGGTGCGTTCTGGTCAACCAGATCGCCGGGATGATCGCCAGGCGCGTCGTCTGCCAGGCCGTGGTGGGCCAACCGGTGGAGGCGGGAGAGCGGTTCGGCATGGTGAAGTTCGGCAGCCGGGTTGAACTATTTGTGCCGCAGAGGGACAAAGTGGACGTGAAGGTTCAGATTGGCGACAAGGTACGCGGCGGCGTAGACATCCTGGCAGTCTTCACGGCTTGATTTCGCACCATACAAACTTCGGCGGAAGGACGCGATGAGTACACCACGGACGCGCTGCTTGCTGGCTGGCTTGATGATTGCGATGCTTTGGGCGAGTCCTGCGAGCGCTGCCGAGTGCAAGCTGGAACCGCTGTTCAAACATGCATTCGAAGTAGCTGCTGCGGCGCCGGAGCCCCACCAGGAGCTGGACGCCCTTCTGGTCGCCGCCCAGGGAGCGCACGATGTTGGGTGCCAGGACCATTGCCGCAGGCTGCTGCAGCGGGCCGTCCTGGTGGCAGAGGAATCCTACGGTGGCAGCAGCGCCCTGGTGAAAGTCGGCAAGAAGGCCCTGAACTGCGGGCTCCTTGACCTGGTGGACCGGATAGCGGAGAGCGTCCCACAGGAACCCGCCCGCATGGAGCTGCAGTTGACGACTGCGGAGGCTCTGGCCCAGATGGGCGATGCCGAAGGCGCGCTGGAGCGCCTGTCGGCAGTGACCGACGCTGCCCCAAGCCACGGGCCCGACCACCGGGCCAACTGGCTGCCGCGCGCGGCGCGCGTGATGCATGCGCTGGGCGGGCGGGAGCAGGTCGCCCCCCTGTTGGAGCGTGCGGCGGCGGCCGTCCTCGAGCTGAAGGAATCCAGCCAGGCTGACCGCATCCTGCACCGTGTGATGGTGAGCTTCGCGCGTGCTGACATGCCCCGCAAGGCAGCCGATCTGGCCAAAGAAATGCACAACAAGCGCAACCGCGTCCCCGCCCTGGTAGACGCGTCTCTGCTGTTGCGTTCGGAGGGGAAACAGGAAGGAAGCGAACTCCTGTGGCAGGAGGCGCTGAAAGCCGTCGAGCAGTTGAGTCCCGACCAGAGGGTGCAGGCACTTGTCGGAAGCGCGCCAGACTATGCCGAACGTTACGGCCCCGACGTAGTTGCGGAGCTTCTCGATCGCACTGAGGAGTTAGCAAGAGATCAGGGCCTGCTGTTTGGGGCGCGGGGGGTGTACAACCGGCTGGCCATGCTGCGCTCGGACCTGGGGCTGTTCGAGGATGCCATTCGGCTGGTGCAGGAGGCAGACGACGCCATGGCGCTCTCCACGTATCAGGTGAAGGCAGCCCTGGCAGCGGGCGAGAAGGGACAACTCGAGCAGGCCGGCGAGTGGCTGGAGCAGATAGCACCTGAGCGCGTGCGCTATGCAGGACCAAGCAAAGCGCAGGCCCTGGCGGAACTGTGGCAACGCGTCCACCCGGATGCCACGCCCGAGGACGCTGCCGACATCGAATCGGAGTATCTGCGTGACAACGTGCTGATGCTGCTGGCGGAGCAGGCGGCTGGCGAGGGCGACTTGGCCGCGGTCGTGGAGCTGATGGACATCATCACTCCGGGCAGGGCTCGCCAGCAAGCTCTGCAGACGGCTGCACGGGCGGTTCTGCAGAATGCACGCCAGGACCAGATGAACGAAGCCACTGCCTTCGCGCGGGAAGCCGCTCGGGAACTCGTTCGGCGGGAGCACCAGGTGGGGCTGCTGCGGGAGGTCGCTCTGCAGCTCGCCGAACAGGGCAAAGCGGAGGAAGCACGCCAGGTGCTCAAGGAGATCGAGGGCTGGGTCCAGCACTGGCAGGGCGCGGAAGGCGAGGCCAGGATCCTGAACAACTTGGCGGTCGTCCGCGAGGTCCTGGGGGACCACCAGACAGCCGCCGACGCCGCCCGCAAAGCCATGCAGAAGGCTACGCAGATCGGCTGTGCCGGCTGCCGGATTACGACGATCAGGGCGATGTTCGGGGAGCTATACGCCGCCGGAGAACCGGAACTGGTGGCGGCTGCCCTCGAGGGGCTGGGCGACCCGGTTGACTCGGTGAAGTACGCCATCGAGGCTCTGGATGAGATGCCGTCCGTGAGCCAGCAGCAAGCGCGCGCCATACTTCGCGCGGCTCTAAGGGCGTGCGCGCGGATCAGCGACGGGGAAACTCGGCTGGAGGCCTTGATGCGACTCGCCCGAGCCTATGCGGAGAAGGGACTGGAGTTGGATCCGGAGTCCGCTGCCGTGCTGGAGGAGAAGCCCGAACCCGTGGCCCCGGTGCAGAGGGAGTCAACATCCGAACGGGAGAGCGCTCGCACGCACAGCCGCGCGCTGCTGGTGTTCTTCACCCGCAAGGGCTGCGCCATGTGCCGCGAGGCCCGCCAACTGCTGGCCGACCTCAAGGAGGGAAGCCCCTACGTGACCCTGCGGACCTACAGCCTGGACGACAACGAGGAAGCGGCGGTCATCAACAAGGCCATCTGCCAGGCCCTTGTGGTGCCCGAGCGGGACCACCTGGTGGCCCCGGCCGTCTTCTCGACACGGCGGGGGCTGATAGGACGGGACATCACGCGCGAATCTCTGAGCGACCTGATGGAGGAGGCGCGCGGGCTGCCCAGCCCGGACGACCTCTACGCCGCGAAGCGCTCTTCGGCCCGGAGCGCTCTGCGCAAGGAATACGACTCCCTGGCCCTCCTGCCGGTGCTGTGGGCGGGCCTGGCGGACGGGTTCAACCCCTGCGCCTTCACGGTTATCATCTTCTTCCTGTCCTACCTGGCCTACGTGGGCAAAAGCCGGACGCAGATCGCCTGGGCTGGCGGCGTTTTCACTGCGGCCGTCTTCGTGACCTACTTCAGCGCGGGACTCGGCTTGACCGGACTGGTGGGATTGGGAGAGGAGTGGTCCGAGCGGTTCACCACCGTGCTCTACGTGGGCACGGCGGCCCTCGCCGGCGTTGCGGCCGTTCTGAGCGTCTGGGATGGCATCAAGTGCATGCAGGGCCGGGCGCGAGAGATGACGCTGTCCCTGCCGGAGGGGCTGAAGAGCCGCATCCGGCTGACCATCAGCCGGCGCGCGCGCCTGGGGCTGACCGTGGGCGCGACGGCGGTTCTGGGAGCACTGGTGGCATTGTTCGAACTGCCCTGCACGGGTCAGATGTACCTGCCGGCGATCATGTATGCGCGCCGAAGCCTCCCGCAGCACTCCTGGGGTCCGGTTGGCTGGCTCCTCCTGTATAACGGTCTGTTCATACTGCCGCTGGTGATTGTGTTCGTGGCGGTGCTGTTCGGTCTCACCTCGGATGGGTTGACCGCCTGGTTCCGACGCAACATGGCAAAGGTGAAGTTCGCCATGGCAGGGACGTTCGCCCTGCTGACAGTGTTCATGATACACCAACTGCTCAATCCACTGGGCTGACCCGAGCCTTCCGGCAGCAGCACGCCACCGATGCAGCAGCGGCCCGAACTTCCGGCAGTGAGCATGTCAACGCACAGACACGAGGCTGATTTGAAAGCACTTCGGCAAGCGGCCATCCAGGTCATGGGCGCCCTGTTGGTGGCCGTTGCGGCCGTTGTCTGCGCGGGGGCCGCAAAGTCGCCCGGTCCCATCATGCGGCAGGCCGAGCACATAGCCCGCCACCCCGAACTGGAGCGCAACCGCACACCGCTGCTGATCTCGGTCAGCCGGGGCCTCAGCGAAATGGGCATGTCCGAACGCGCCCGGCAGGTCATGCTGGAGGCACTGGAGCAAGCCCCCCGCGACCCCAGCAAAGACAAGAGCCTTTCCGACGTTGCCGGTGCTTGTGCAGAAACCGGCATGTTCGACCTGGCCCGCAAGGCAGCAGCGAGTGTCACCGCCGGGAAGATGAGGATAGCCGCCCGTCTCCAGGTCGCCGGTAGTCTGATCGAAGCCGGCCGGCCGGAGGCGGCAACCGAGCTCGCCGAGGAAGCTCTGGCGGAAGCCCGCCGGCACCCACATGCCGGCCTGAGGGTCCAATGGCTTGGCGAGGCCGCAGAACAGGCACGGAGTATCGGCCGGACCGAGCGAGCGCAGCAACTGCTGACGGAGGCCCTCAGGCAAACCGAGCAGATGGCGAACCGCAGCTCCGCGGCCGAAAGGCGCGCTGACCTGGCCCGCCGCATGGCCCGGCTCGGCAACTACCAGCAGGCGCTCGGCGCGGCAGAACTCCTCGGCGATGCCTCCCTGCGCGCCAGAGTGGTCCTGCGCATAGCCGCCATCGCCGCCGGGCGGGCAGAACCCTCCGCCGACCAGCTCTGGCAACGGGCGGAGGAGCAGGCCGCCGAACTCACCGCTGAGCAGTGGGGGGCGGTTCTGGAAGCGGAGGCACGCACAGCCATCGAGGCGGGCTCCGAACAGGTCGCGCTGCAGATGACTCAGAAGCTCGAGCGCGTCGCCCGTCGGATCCGCGAGATCGAGCAGCAGGATGAAGCGGTGCGGACGGTCCGCACCGGGCTGTTCGAGGTGTCTTCCTCGGACGACCAGTTTGAGAAGGCCGAGGCGCTGTATGGCGAACTCGGACGCTGGCAGGAGGCCGCCCGGCTGGCCGCGCTGCGTGAGGATGGCCCGGATGCGTGCAGATACCGGGCACGGGCCGCGGTTCAGCTCTGGGATGATGGCGAAACGGAACCCGCGCGGGCTTTCTTTGCGGACATTGATCCGCGCCACGTCCGCTACGTCACCCCGCCAGTCATGTCTCAACTGGCTCGCATCCACGTCCAGCTTCATCCTGAAGCAACCGTCAGCGAGGTCGCCGCGCTGAAGGTGCTGTCGCTGCGCTCTGCACTGGCCGGCCAGCACGCTGTCTCAGCCGCTCTCAAAGGAGAGACCGCTCGGGCAGGCCAGTTCCTGCGCGCTGTTCAGAACCCGGGCATGCGCTCGATCATCGCACGTGACACCATAACTGAGGCCCTCAGCTCAGCCGGCCGGGAGCAACTGCCGCGTGCCATCGAATACGCCCGACTCGCCCTTAGGCAGGTGCGCAGCGATAAGGACCGGCCGGCGTTGCTCTTCCTGCTGGGGCAGAAGCTCGCACAGGCAGGAGATACGGAAGGTGCCGTGGCCGTCGCCCGGCAGATTGAGACACTGGTAGAGCCCTGGATGGCCACTGAGGCAAAGGCGAATACGCTGGGCATGCTGAGCGCCCTGCGGGCACGGGCCGGCCTGACTGACCAGGCCGTAGACGCCGCCCGCGAAGCCGTGGCAACAGTGCACCGGACCAACTGCGCGAGCTGCCGATACGAAAGCATCGCGGAGATGTTCGAACACCTCTACGCAGCCGGAGATGTGAGAGTGCTTATGGCTGCCCTCCAGGGGCTGGAGGCGCCTGATGACAGAGTTACGTACGCTTTGCGGGCGCTTTCCGAGCTGCCGGACGTGAGCGAAGCGGACCGCCGCTCCCTGCTGCAGGTTGCGCTGGACGGCAGCACGGAGAGCTGGTCGGAGCGCAAGCGCGTCTCCGGGCTGCTGCGGGTAGCCGCCACCTACAGGGAACACGGGCTGCAGCCCGGTGCGACCGAGTCGGAAATCCTCAGCCGGGCGCCGGACGTCTATGTGCCCGCATCCGCCCCGGTCGGACAGAAGCAGGAAGACGGAGATGCCCTGCTGGTCTATTTCACCCGTGAGGGATGCGCTCTGTGCCGGGAGGCCGAAGCGATCCTCGGCCAGGTGATGAGCGAGGAGAACTACCGGGGCCGTGTCGCCAGGTACGACGTGGCGACCGACGAGGGCGCCCGGCTGAACAAGGCCCTGTGCGTGGCACTGGAGGTGCCGCCGGCAGACCACGGTCTGGCCCCCGCCCTGTTCAACGGCAAGAGAGCCATCGTGGGTCGAGAGATAGACGAACGGACCGTGCGCGCCATCGTGCAGCAGACTGCCGCTGCGCCCAGTCCATTGAGCCAGATTGAGATGGACGCCCCGCTGCCGGGCCAATCCGGCCGCCGGAGGGCCCCGCCTCCCCCCGGCTGGCGCGCGCCGGTGGTGGGTCTGGCCATAGGAGCCACACTCGTGCTGGCGGCTGCGCTGGCAGTGACCTTGATGCGTAGAATGCGCGGCGCCGCCTGACGCCAGGGGGCCGTCAACCGGAAGGAGTGGTGGGCGGTACTGGACTCGAACCAGTGGCCTCCAGCGTGTCGAGCTGGCGCTCTAGCCAACTGAGCTAACCGCCCCAGACCAGGATTCTACGCTCCCCCCGCCGCACTGTCAAGCAGACCAGTCGGTTGACAGCCGCACCGCAATGCGTTCCCATCCAGCGCGGCACACGTCCACAAACCGGCTGCAGAGGGAGCCGTCCCATGAAGGTATTCGTCATGACGGACATGGAAGGTGTCAGCGGAGTCAGCCAGCACGAGTACGTCTCCAGGGGCGAGCGGCTCTACCAGGAGGGGCGCCGCTTCCTGACCCTCGACGTGAACGCCTGCGTGGAGGGGCTGTTCGCCGGCGGGGCGGACGAAGTGGTCGTCAAAGACGCCCACGGCGGGCGCGGGGGCAACCTGCTGTGGGAGGAACTGGACCCCCGGGCGGACTACCTGATGGGGGAGACGGGCCGTCAGCGATTGGCCGGCATCGGGACCTGCGACGCCGTCGTGCTGCTGGGGTTCCACGCCATGGCCGGCACCGCGGAGGCCATCCTGGAGCACACCATGAGTTCCGCCTCCTGGCAGAACTTCTACCTGAACGGGCGCAGGATCGGGGAGATCGGCATTGATGCCGCCATAGCGGGGGAGAACGGCGTGCCGGCCGTCATGCTCAGCGGCGACGACAAGGCGTGCCGTGAGGCACAGCAGTTCATCCCCGGCATCGTCACAGCCTGCGTGAAGTGGGGCCTGTGCCGGGAGGGCGGCCGCCTGCTGCCGCCGGCCAGGGCGCACGCACTGATCACCGAGGCCGCCTGCGAGGCCGTGCAGAAGGCCGACGCCGTCGAGCCCTTCGTCATCGAACCGCCCGTCACCGCCCGCCTGGAGAGAGTCAGCAAAGGCCGCCTGCCGAACCCCGAGGAGAAACCCTACGTGAGTATCATAGACGGGCGCACCTACGAAGTGACCGCCGACAGCGTCGAACAGGCCCTGCGGCGCCTCTGAGACGTGCTCCGGGAGGTCCCGATGGAAGCAAGCGTCCTGTACGAAGAACTGCGGCCGGGCCAGTTCCGCCGGCGCATTGCCGAGGCGCCCATCGCATACCTGCCGCTCGGCACGCTGGAGTGGCACGGGGAGCATCTGCCGCTGGGCGCGGACGGCCTCCAGTCGCAGGGGTTTTTCGTCCGTCTGGCCCGCCGGGTCGGCGGCATCGTGCTGCCGATGCTGTTCTTCGGTCCCGACCGCTCCTACGGGGACCAGCAGCCGCCCCTGTACGGTATGGACGTCTGCCGGCAGCAGCCCGGTGAGCCGGGCTATTACAGGTCCGGCCAGCTCGCCGGCAGCGCCTACTGGGTGCCGGATGAAACGTTCGCCGCCCTGCTGGACGGGATCGTGGCGCAACTGGCCCGGGCCGGGTTCCGCATCGTCGTCGGCCACGGTCACGGACCTTCGACCATACACTTTGGCGAGCAGGCAGATCGGTGGCGCCGGGAGCACGGGCTGGCCTGCTTCACCTGCTGGGGCAGCGAAGCCGACGAGCAGGGGCTCGGCATTCAGGTGGACCACGCGGCGATGAACGAAACGTCCCTGGTCATGGCCCTGCGGCCCGAACTGGTGGATATGGGCGCCCTGCCCGATGACCCGGACACGTGGCCCCGAGCCATAGGCGGCCGCGACCCCCGCACCGAAGCCAGCCCCGAGCTGGGCCGTCGCATCATCGGGAAGCAACTGGACAGGATGGAAGGCATCCTGCGGGAGGCGCTCGCGGCGCCGGGGTGATTCACCGGTAGCGGGAGCGCTCGCCGGCCTGCCACATGTCGGGGTTGCGGTCCAGGGATTCCTTGAGCGGCTCCGAGGCACGGGTCAGGCGCTCCACCAGTCCGGCGGGCAACTGCAGGTTCCCCGCCCGCGCGTTCTCTGACGCCTGCTCCGGGGTGCTCGCCCCCGCGATGACCGACGTCACGCCCGGCTGCGCCAACACCCATGCCAGCGCGACGGCGGCCATCGGCTCCCCGATCTCCTCACTCACCGCCCGCAACTCCTCCACCACGTCGAAGGCAAGCTCGGCCCTGCCTTCGTCGCAGTATCGGGGGCGTCGTCGGCCGGCGGGAATCTCCTCCAGGCTCGCATAGCGCCCGGTCAGAATGGCCTGGGCCAGGGGGCTGTAGCAGATGACACCGACCT
>JAWOCH010000230.1:0-5227 GCA_046483865.1 Candidatus Brocadiia bacterium
TTCTGGGTGACAAGCTCATGCGCGGCGCGCTTGGCGACGACTATGTGGACAAGCTCCGGGCGCTCTACGAAGGCCGCATTCCCGGTCAATCTGACCTCTGCTGTTACTGGTTTGAGAAGGCCCGTGCCCAGATCGCCGGGGGCCAATGTGACCGGGCCGGGCTCTTGGCGACGCAGGGCATCCGGGGCGAAGCGAACAGACAAGTGCTTCGCCGGATTAAGGAGACCGGGGAGATCTTCTTCGCTGTCAGTGACCGGGCGTGGATACTCGACGGTGCGGCAGTGCACGTCGCGATGGTCGGATTCGACGATGGTCAACAGGAGCGCCGCACGCTGGACGGCAAGCGCGTCCAAGAAATCCACAGCAACTTAGCAGGATATGAGATCGACATTACTGAGGCGACTAAGCTACCTGATCACGGAGACCTTGGGTTCATAGGCACCACAAAGAAGGCGCCGCTCGATATAGACGAGGAACTGGCCATCGGCATGTTGGGCTGTCCTAACCCCTCTGGGCTTCCGAACAGCGACGTCATACTGCCATATCTCAATGGAAGAGACGTCCTCCAGGTAAACCAGCGCCGTTTCATCATAGATTTCCCGCCAAGGATGAGCTTCACGCAAGCAGCCCAGTACGAGGCCCCTTTCGAGTACGTGAAGCGCGAAGTGCTGCCGCAGAGACGCAACCATCGAGAGAGAGTCCAGCGTGAGTACTGGTGGCGCCTCGCTCGCCCATGTCCGGACCTCATGGAAGCCATGTCGAACGCGGAACGCGTTTGCGTTACTCCCGTGGTGTCGAAGCACAGGGTATTCGTCTGGTTGTCTCCCCCTGTGAACCCCGACCACAAGCTTCTTGTGCTGCCATACGCAGGGGACTACCTGTTTGGTCTGTTGCAGTCCGCGGTTCATGAGACTTGGGCTCGCGCCCAGGGTACTCAGGTGCGTGACAGGGGTAGCGGCTTTCAATACACCCCCACCACGTGCTTCCAGACGTTCCCCTTCCCCTGGCCGCCGGGACAGGAGCCGGACGACAGCCCCCTGGTCGAGGCCGTCGCCGACGCCGCGCGCGAGCTGAACGAACTGCGCGAGAACTGGCTGAATCCCCCCGACTGGACCACCACCGAGGTGCTGGAGTTCCCCGGCTCCGTGGACGGACCCTGGGCCAGATACGTCCACGACCCCAACGAGGACGGCATCGGCACCGTCCGCTACCCCCGCGTGGTGGACAACGGCAAGATGCCGTCCCAGCTCAAACGGCGCACCCTCACCAACCTCTACAACGAGCGCCCCACCTGGCTGGAGAACGCCCACCGCGCCCTGGACGAGGCCGTCTTCGCCGCCTACTCCGCCGCCACCGGCGACCCCGCCTGGACCCCCGAAATGACCGACGAAGACATCCTCGAACAGCTCCTGTCCCTCAACCTCCAACGCGCGGAACAGACAAGATAACCACGGAGACACGGAGGACACGGAGAAAGACAACAACTACTATAACAGGGATGCACAGGATAGGCAGGATACGGCCACCAAAGACAGACCAGGCTTCATCTGCTCATCCTGTGCATCCTGTTCTGCCGTTCGTCGTGCTCGTCGTCCGGCCTTCGTAGCCGAAACCTACTTGGGCGGAGTAGGCTGTCGTCGTGGTCACTGCTCTGCCGTTCTCCGTGTCCTCCGTGCCTCCGTGGTGATTATGCCTGTGCCCACGGCGTGGGCTCTTGCGAGCCCTTCATGCGGCTGTGGGCCCGTTCCCAGTCGAACGGGTTCCGCAGGGGGCTGGGGTCGCCCATGCCGGTCTTTACCAGCTCGGCGAACTGCCCCTCCCGCCACTCGGTCAGGCAGAAGTCGTAGTGCCGCAGGTAGCCGGGGCCGCCCGCGAGTGCGGCGTCAATGTCCCGCTTGACGGCCGCGTAGAGCTGCCCCATGGTCTCGGCGTCGCCGGCGGCGTCCAGGTCCGGACGCACGATGATGCCTATCTGCTCCTGGTCGCTCTCCGGCTCGGTAACGGGGCGGACGGCGAACTCGTCTATCGTCTCGCAGCCTGAGAGCGGTTCCTCAAGCTCGTCCTCGGGGAAGACCTTCTTGCCGCTGGGCAGGACGATGACGTGCTTGACGCGGCCGATGATGTAGAGGTCGCCGTCGCGGTCGCGCCGCGCGATGTCTCCGCTGCGCACGGCGCCGTCCTCGATCTGCCGGGCGGTGCGCTCGGGGTCGCGGTGGTAGCCGCGCATCACGTGGGGGCCGGCGGCGAGTATCTCACCCCAGTAGCCCAGGTCGAAGGACAGCTCCTCGACGCGGCTCTGAGTGAAGGTGATCGAGGTGTCGGCCAGGGGCCGGCCGATGGAGCCGGCCTTCCGTTCGTAGTGGCGGGTCAGGTGGAAGCGCCAGGGGCTGAACTCCTGGACGGCGCCGACGGGCGACAGCTCGCTCATGCCCCAGCCCTGCACGACGGGAATGCCGAGCAGGAAGAACTCCCGCAGCACGGCCGGCGAGATGCGCGCCCCGCCGCAGACGGCGAAGCGCAACTGGAGTCCGCCGAACAGGGCCGCGTGAACCCGTCCGAACAGCAGCCGGCCCACGTTCAGGCCGGTTGCCAGCTTGATGGTCCGCGACAGGCGCCGGACGCGCTCGAACTGCGCGCGCCGCCCCTGCCGGTCGGCCTGCCGACGGATGCCGTCCAGCATGGCCTCGAACACCCGCGGCACTCCGACCAGCACGGTCGGCCGGCAGAGGCGCATAAGCTCGCGCGAGCGCCGGTCGCGCACGTCCCCCGCCGCCATCCGCGCCCCGGCATAGAGCGGCAGCACCACGGTGGTGGTCAGCGGATAGGCGTGATGGTAGGGCAGCAGGGCGGGCAGGCAGTCGCCACCGGAGACGCCGAAGCGGCGGCAGGAGCGGTCGGCGTCGAAGATGACGTTCCGGTGGGTCAGTTCGACGCCCTTCTTCGGGCCGGTGGTGCCGGAGGTGTAGAGTATCTGGGCCAGGTCGGAGGGGCGCACCGGCGGTTGGGCGGGCGGATCCTCGCCCTCCTCGTCCGCCGGCACGAGGCGCGCGTCGGACAGCTCCGCCACGGCCTGGGCGTCCTCCGGCCGGCAGACAACGACCGACGCCTGGGAATGCGACAGCGCGAAGCCGAGCCGCTCAGGATCCTGGTGGAGCACGCCGTGCTCCAGCGGCACGGCCACCGCGCCGAGGCGGAAGACGGCGTAGTAGACCTCCACCCAGCGGCGGCAGTTGGGCATCAGGATGGCGACGGTCTGCTCCGGGCCGACGCCCTCGGCGTGCAGCCGTGCGGCGAAGCGGTCAACGCAAGCGCGCAGGTCAGCGTACGTATGCTC
This sequence comes from Candidatus Brocadiia bacterium, assembly GCA_046483865.1. Classification (GTDB taxonomy): domain Bacteria; phylum Planctomycetota; class Brocadiia; order SM23-32; family SM23-32; genus JAWOCH01. The sequence continues at coordinate 3,335 of JAWOCH010000230.1, forward strand.
CCGCAGGCCACCGTCGGGGTCGCGTTCCATGACGGCCACGCGCCGGGGGTGCTGAGCGGCGCGCACGGGCACCACGTCGGCCAGCGTGCGGATACCCTCTGTGCCCGGCACGGTGCGCATGTGGTGGCTCCGGATCTGCGGGGTAGAACGCTGGCTTCCACGACGGGTTACCGGCGTGGGTTGAAGCCGCAATGCCGATACGCGTCCCTGGAGTGCGGCGCCTTGGCGCCGCTCTGGAACCCGGCGGCTTGCCGCCGGGCAATACGACAAGGCGGGGCAAGCCCCGCAACGGCAAAGCGGTGGCAAGCCACCGCACTCCAAAAACAGGCCTCTGCTTTCGCACACCTCACTGAGTCAGGTCACGTCGAGTGCTGCTTCTACAGGCCGTACAGATGATCCACCAGGGGCAGGGGCACGTGCTGGCCGGTCAGGGCGGACAGGCGCGCGGCGTCCATCATCTGCTGCGCGTCCAGGCTGTTCTCCGGGCTGCATATGCCCTCGACCGGCTCGCCGGTGCGGATGCAGTGCAGAAAGTATTCCGGCCCGTTGCTGCGGGGCGATTCCAGGGGCGGCGCTTCCAGCTCGCCTCCCTCCCTGTCATCCCGCGTGCACAGGTGCACCGTGCCGCGCCCGGTCGTGATGGTGCCCTCGGTGCCGTAGAGGATCAGATCGTGCGGCGGCCATCCGGGGACGGCCTCCGTCCAGGTGCACTCGATCACCGCGTTGGCGTCGTGGTATTCGAGCGCGACGACGGCGTTGTCGTCCACGGGGATGTAGTCCTTGACCAGCCGGCCGGCGATGGCAGTCACCTGAGTGGGGCGCCCGATGAACAGTCGGGCGAGGCTGGCGCCGTAGCCCAGGTAGTCAAAGAGCGCGCCGGCGCCGTTCTCGACCGGGTCGAACAGCCACTCGCAGAAGTGCGGGTCGCAGCCCAGGTTCTGCGGTCCGCAGTGCCCGCCGCGCCACTTGAGCTGCCACACCCGCCCGATGGCGCCCTGCTCGACCAGGTGGTGGGCGTGGGCGACGGCCGGGTTCCACGCGATGGGCCAGTTGACCATGAAGACCACGCCGGCCTTGCGGGCGGCGACCATCATGCGGTCCGCCACCGGCAGGCCGCTGGCCATGGGCTTCTCGCACATGACGTGCAGCCCGCGCCCGGCGGCCATCTCGACCAGGCCGCCGGTGCTGCGGTTGGTGCCGTAGGCGAAGACGGCGTCCAGCTCCTCGGACTCCAGCAGCGCCTCGGGATCGTCGTAGGTGTTATCGCATCCGGTCTCGGCGGCGAACTTCTCGCGCAGCACCTCGTGGCGGTCGGCGGCGGCCACCAGCTCGGCGCCGTCCAGCTCGGCCAGGGGCGCCAGGTTGCCCCAGATGTGATCGTGAACCAGCTCCAGCACGGCGATACGTATCGTGTCAGCCATCGCGCCCTCCGGTTGCGGCGGGAAATCCGTGTTCGTCAGCCGTATGTAGCACGGCCGCCCTCGGCCGTGGATGCCCTACGTAGCACGGCCGCCCTCGGCCGTGAATGCCCTACGTAGCACGGCCGGCCTCGGCCGTGGATGGCCGCCATGCTACGGCCCTGCCGGCGGGGGTGTCAACGCGAAGGGTTGCGGAACCGCATTCTAAGCACGGAGGCGCGGAGGACACGGAGATGGTCCAGCGCAACAAGTTGGCGCCGGACGGTGAGCGATCCGCCGCTGTTCTAGTGGAGCTTCAACATCGCGTTTCGCAGTAATGCATGCAGCAGCGAGAGACCGGCTTCTGGAGTGCGGTGGCTTGCCACCGCTTTGCCGTTGCGGGGCTTGCCCCGCCCCCTCGCGCTCCCCGGCGGCGAGCCGCCGGGTTCCAAAGCGGCGCCAAGGCGCCGCACTCCAGAGACGTTTTCACCCGTCG
>JAWOCH010000289.1:0-2724 GCA_046483865.1 Candidatus Brocadiia bacterium
CACACGACCATCTTCATCACCAAGCGCGTTGCGGCGGCCGTCACAAAGGCCACCGGCAGCCCGGCGTTCAACATCCTGCAGAACACCGGCGAGGCGGCCGGCCAGGAGATCGCCCACGTCCACCTGCACGTCATCCCACGCAAGCCGGACGACGGATTTGAGTTGGGCTGGCGACAGATGGAATACGCCGAGGGCGAGCTGGAGGAACTCCAGGAGAAGATCGAACAGCGGCTCTGAAGCCGAACGCTGTGACGGGGGCTCCCGCGACGCAACCAGGAGAGGCAGCTATGAAGCGGGATTGTGACGTAGTCATCATCGGCGCCGGACCGGCCGGGCTGGCCGCGGCGCTCTACACCGGCAGAGCGCTGATGAAGACGGTCGTGCTGGAGCGCGCCATCGTGGGCGGCCAGATAACCGAAGCCTACGACGTGGACAACTACCCCGGCTTCCCCGAGGGCATCAGCGGCGTCGAGTTGGCCGAGCGCATGAAAGAGCACGCCGGGAAGTTCGACGTAGCCTTCCGCACTGACGAGGTCCAGGACATCCGGGCCGAGAACGGGCTCAAGCGCATAGTCACTCCGGAGGGCGACATCCTGGCCCCCATCGTCATCGTCGCCAGCGGCGCCAGCCACCGCAAGCTGGGCGTGCCCGGCGAGCAGGAACTGGCCGGGAGGGGTGTCAGCTACTGCGCCACGTGCGACGGGCCGTTCTTCCGGGATAAGCGTCTTGTGGTGGTGGGCGGGGGCGACGCGGCAACCACCGAGAGCGTGTTCCTGTCCCGTTTCGCCTCCGAGATCAAGCTGGTGCACCGTCGCCAGGGCTTCCGGGCCAGCCCCGGACATGTCGAAGAGGCCCGCAGCAACGAGAAGATCGAGTTCGTCCTCGACACCATCGTCACCGAGATACTCGGCGAGGAGAAGGTCGAGGGCGTTGCCACCGAGAACACGCAGACCGGCGAGACCGGGCGCATTGCCTGCGACGGCGTGTTCATCGCCATCGGCCACGATCCGAACACCGGCTTCCTGCGCAGCGTCCTGCCCGACCACGCCGGCGGCGTCATCCCCGTGGACGGGAATATGGAGACGGCGGTGCCGGGCGTTTACGCTGTGGGCGACGTGCGCCAGGGCTCCTACCAGCAGGTGGGTACGGCGGTGGGGGAGGGCATAACGGCCGCCATGCACGCCGAAGATCGCATCAAGGAACTGGTGGACTGACCGCATCGCGCCTGGCCCGGAACGCGCTCCATATCTACGTTTTCGTCAAGAAGTCCTACGTTTTTGCTATTTACATTCCGGGCCTCAGCCCTTATAAGAGTAGCGCCTCGCCCCCAGGGCGTCTCCGGCCTTCGGGTGGGACCACATACCGGCGGCCCTGACGGCGAGGGGAGTAGGTCGGCAGGACTGAGTTCAGCCCGTGATGGCGTGCCGTGGCATGGGCGCCATGGCGGGCAGACCGGATGAAGCAACAGGGCGTGCGGCGGAGGGGGACCATGCCAGCATGGCGCCGCTCCGGTTGCGCGCCCTTTCTGTTTGCCCCTGGCCGGTGATGATCGTGCAGCTACCGAAGTCTTTGACAGAATGGACTCGATACGGAAGGAGCTGATGCAGATGGACTGAAGTTGCCGCGGCTATGTCGCGGTGCTGTCATGCCGTGCAGGATGGATCCGCGCCGGCGCCGTCCCCCCGACGGCGCGCGGCACGGCAAGAGCGGCGGCCTGGTGCAGGTCGCCCCTGGACCTGCGGAGGAGACGTGAGATGTGTAGAGCAGGAGCGAAGAACGCTTGGTATGTCTTGCTGGTTCTGATTGTCCTCGCAACGTTCGCCGGCTGGCAAGCCCCCGCCGTGGTGCATGCCATCTCGCCGAGCGAACTACCCGCGATGGGAGCCGGACTGTGTGGGATCGCCTACTGGCACACCCAATGGCCCTTCGCCGATGCGATGAAGCGAGGCTGCCGCTGGCGGTACGATTCCGATGAAACCACGTGCTCTAACGTGGATAGCAACGGCTGGCCCCAGGAAGCCAATGTACATTCCTATATATTCCTGGATGCGAAGGACACCTACGGGAACTACCGTTATCCGACGGGCGACTACGTACTGACCTGGGAGGGTGGCGACGTCAGCCTCAGTCGCGGCTCGCTGACTGAGGAGGACCTTTCGTCCACGCCCAAGCGACGGGTCTACAACATCCCCGATACGAACGGGATGATCCGCGTGGATGTCAACTCCGCGCCGGCCTCCAACATCCATCTGTGGATGCCCGGCTGCGAGGGGCAGGCCAGCAGCTTCCATCCCGAGTTCGTCAGCAAGCTGGACCCCTTCAACGTGATCCGGTTCATGGACTGGGGCCCCACCAACCACTCGACCCAGCAGTACTGGTCTGACCGCAAGCCGGTGGATTACTGCACCTACGACTCGTGCGAGTACTTCGTCAGCAACGCAGCGGTGCCCTACGAGATCATGATCGAGCTGTGCAACGAGGTCGGCGCGGACATGTGGGTCTGCGTGCCTCACATGGCCACCGACAACTATGTGACCAACCTGGCGCAGCTCATTCGCGACAACCTGGATACCGGTCTCCGCTGCTGGGTGGAGTATACGAACGAGAACTGGAACGGGATGTTCGACCAGTATGACTGGATCCAGAACAACCTGACCGGTGAAAACCACCCGGACAAGTACGGCCGCCGCGTGGGGGAGATCTTCCAGATATTCGAGACCGAGT
>JAWOCH010000317.1:0-13431 GCA_046483865.1 Candidatus Brocadiia bacterium
CACCGCGTCGAGGACGCCGTGCACGCCACCCGGGCGGCCGTCGAGGAGGGCATCGTGCCCGGCGGCGGAGTCGCCTTGCTGCGCGCCTGCGTGGCGCTCGACGGTCTCGAGGTGGACGGCGACGAAGCCATCGGCGTCGATATAGTGCGCCGCGCCCTGCGTCGGCCGCTGATGCAGATTGCCGAGAACGCCGGCAAGGACGGCGCCGTCGTGCTGCAGGAAGTCCTCGGCAAGAAGAAGATCAGTTACGGCTACGACGCCGCCAAGGACGAATATTGCGACCTGGTCAAGCGGGGCGTCATTGACCCCACCAAGGTCGTGCGCACCGCCCTGCAGAACGGCGCCAGCGTGGCCAGCGTCCTGGTCAGCACCGACGCCGTCGTGGGCGAGCTGCCGGAGAAGAAGAAAAAGCAGCCCGCCATGCCGGAATACTGAGACTGAAGAAGTCAGAAGTCAGAAGTCTGAAGTTGCTCTGTAGAAAGCATGGCTTGTAGCCCAGCCGCCCTCGGCTGGGAACGGCCACAGGCGAGGGCGCCTGTGCTACATACGGCTCTTCAGCAGCAGCCGGCTCGCTGGTCTGTAGCAGGAAAGCCATGCTTTCTACAGAGCATTCTGAAGTATGAAGTGAACGGCGCACGGCAGCGCCGCCTGCCGGCGGCCAGCCTGCAGAGCCCGGACGAAGGCAAGCCCCTGGGACCCGCCTCGGGGGCTTGCTTCATAGCATCGCGGTGGTGGCGACTGCGGACGCGAGCCCACTCCGCCGAAGCAGCCGCTTCGGCTGCGAAGACCGGGCAGAGCTTGCCCGCCCTTTCTGTGGCGGGCGTGTCCCCCCAACAGGACGTCACGGAACGTGTCCGCCTGCCGGAGACGGGACCTGGAGGGCCACGCTTCGTCGTGGCCGGGGCAAGCGGACGCGTAGAAGCGCGTCCCTCCAACGGCACGTTACAGAGCATGTCCGCCCGCAGGCGACGGGGCCCGGAGGGCTACGGTTCGTCGTGGGGTTTCCCGGCGTTTTGCTTCAGTCCTTCCCATCCTGTGTATCCTGTGCATCCCTTTCTGGCGGCCGTGGTTCACCGAGCTGCCAGGCCAGGGCGTAGTCCCACTGGAACTCCTGCTGGCCGGGGGCGACCACCACGCGCAGCTCACAGCGATGGCCCGGCTCCAGCCGGTGGTGGATGTTCTCGGTGTTGTCCTTCTGGCTGAGTGATTCTGCGACGGGCAGCGCTTCGGACCATTCCAGGTCGTACAGCTTCAGGTCCAGGTCGTAGACGCGGGGCCGCCCGCGCCAGGGCCGTCCCCCCCCTGAGATGTCCGCGTTCCAGGCCAGGCACGCCTTCAGCACGGCCGGCCGGTCGGGCGCCGGCAGGCGGTAGCGCGCCACGGAGTTGCTGCCCTCGGCTCCGCCGAAGACCGGGTCGTAATCGAAGCCGAGTGCACGGTGCGCGACGTCTCCGCCGTCTTCGATGCTGTCCTGCTCGCCTGCGGCCAGGATGTAGTAGCTGTTGCGCACGTTGAGCTGGCCGGCGCCGAACCGCGTGTCCAGGCCGTTGTCCGTCCTCGTCTCCTTCCCCCGCCGGTAGCCGGACAGATTGCCCAGCGCGCGGCGGTTGGCGTCGGTGCGGCGGTCGGCCCCCGCCATGAGGACGGCCTTGATGACCTCCGACGTCTCGGCATGGTAGAGGCGTTCGCCGGTGCGGGGCAGCCTGAGTGCGCCCCCCGAAAGGCGAAGGCCCTCCTCGTGCGCGAAACCGACCAGCATAGCCGCCGCGGAGGCCACCATGGGGCAGGCGGCGCTGGTAGAGCGGCCGGGCGCGACGATCTCCGGCTTTGCACGGCCGGCCGTATAGACGCCGTCGCCCACCGCATTGGTGCCGCTGGCATGACGCCCGCTGCTGCGCCCGACGACGATGGCGTTGCAGGCGCACTGCACCAGGTCCTGGACCTTGGAGGTGTTATTCGCGCCGGCGACCTGGATGAACTCGTCTGTGGCGGCCACCCAGTCGAGCCGCAGCAGCGCCTCAGCGTTGCCGCCCCGGTCGTCGGTGCGCACCCAGCTATGGTTGGCAACGCGGCTGGTGGTGCTCAGCGGCGGCAGTTCGGTGCCCGTGCGCAGAAAGCCGTCCGGTGCGAAGGCCCAGAGGCCGGCCGGAAAGCACTCCACCTCGGCCACGTCGGGGGCCAGCGAGCGGGCGCCGTAGAACAGGCCGCCCACCACCGTCGCATGGCCCGATGGCACGCCGGGCAGCAGAAAGCGCACGCCCCGGAACTGCTCCAGCCGGTGGTCGGGTGTCCAGCCCGACTGCCCCTCTTGCTCCGGGCCGCCCGTCTCCACCTGGGTCACGCGCAGCCCCCGGCCCGTGGGCAGGCGGCGGCCCAACTCGCGCGCCAGTTCTGCATGCCCCACGGGCTCACGATAGTCCGCCGCCGCGGCGACAGAAGCAGTCAGCGCCAACACGGCCATTGCCGCCGCCAGAAGGGCGGCCCCCGGACGGCTCTTGACCATGTTCATCCCCTTCCGGGCGACTTGAACAGCACACGCGTGCCCATCGGCCATTGTATCGGGTGAAGGTGCGCGCGACAGCCGGCGGGGGGATCGCGGCCGGGAGAACAGGTGTCGCCCGGGCGGTGTGTGCGGCGGCATGGGCGACCGGGGGAAGTCAAAGGAAGGAAAGCCTCTCGACAGGCTCAAGGCCCTGAGCAAAGTCGAAGGACGACGCTTGCCGGGCGCTGCGACTATCGCCCGGGCTCGCTCCGCCGGCCATCGCGTCCGTGGGCCTCATTTGCGAAGCCGGCGTCACGAGCCCGGGCAGACCTCGCGCCCAGATGGTAGCCTTCCGCCCGCAGCCTCATCCGGTTCAGCGCGAAGCAGATGCCGTAGCCAAGCTGCTCCCATCCTGAAGGGTCGGCACGCTCTGCCTCTGGCGCCTCCGGGGCGCGCGGCTCATTGCGCGCATCCATGGCTGTCCCACTCTCCCGACCGATGCGTATGAAAGTATAACGCCGTCCGGTCCGCGCATCAGCGCAGAACCGCGCGGCAGGAATAGTGCGCAAAGCTCGTGCCACGGGGCCGACCCCTTGGGTGTGCCGTTAAACACCGCCTGACAGCGTTTTGCACCGGTTCGACGGGTCGTCGGCGGGGCTCGGGGACTGGATGTCCGGGGGCTTGGCCGCGGGGTGTTGAGTTTACTCGACACCGGGTCGGTTCATGGCCCGGCGACCGGCGGCTCGGCGCAACGCGGATGTTGGCAATCCGGCCGCCAGGGTGTATAATGCGCCGGCGTGGGGCGTGTGGGGAAAAGCGGCCGGCCGCCGTCGGCGTTCCGGCTGTGCGGCACGGCGGTTGCCGAAGACAGTGTGACTTGTGAACGTCCCGTCCAGAGGTCAGGGCAATGTGCGGCATATTCGGATGCGTGGGCGCCGGCGTGGCCGCGCCGCTGCTGATTGAGAGCCTCAAGCGGCTGGAGTACCGGGGCTACGACTCCTGGGGCCTGTGTCTGGCCGGCCCGGAGAAGCTCGGCCTGTGGCGGCATGTGGGCCGCATCAGCTCCGCCGATGGCAGTGACCGTCGGTTTGCCTGCGGGGGAAGCCCCTGGGCGGGCATAGCCCACACCCGCTGGGCAACGCACGGCGCCCCCACCGAACGCAACGCCCACCCCCACGTGGACTGCACCGGACGGGTGGCCATCGTGCACAACGGCATCATCGAGAACCACGCGGCCTTGCGCACGGAGCTGGAGAGCAAGGGCCACCGCTTCGCCAGCGAGACCGACACGGAGGTCATCGTCCACCTGATTGAGGAATGTCTGAAAGGGGAGGACGACTTCCAGACGGCTTTCCTGGCCGCGTTGCGCCTGCTGGAGGGCGCCTACGGCGTGGTCGCCGTCTCGGCCGATCATCCGGACGTGCTGCTGGCGGCGCGCCACGGCAGCCCCCTGGTGCTGGGGCTGGCGGACGGGCGCATGTTGGTGGCCAGCGACCCGGCGGCACTGGTGGCCCACACGAAGACGGTCATGTACCTGGACGACGGCGAGGCAGCCGTGCTGCGGCCGGACGGCGTGGAGACCTGCGACCTGGAGGCCGCTCCAGTGACCAAGGAGGTGGAGCAGATCGCCTATGACCTGCCCGCCCTCGAACGGGGGGGATACCCGCACTTCATGCTGAAGGAGATATTCGAGCAGCCGGACACGATCCGGAACGCCTTCCGCGGGCGCATACTGCGCTCGGAAGGCACCGCCAAGCTGGGTGGCGTGCCGACGGAGCTGCTGCGCCGCGTCGAGCGCTGCCACATCCTGGCCTGCGGCACTTCCTGGCATGCCGCGCTGGTGGGCAAGTATCTGCTGGAGAACCTGGCCCGCGTGCCTACCCAGGTCAGCTACGCCGCGGAGTTTCGCTATGCCAGCCCCGTCATCGAGCCGGGCACAATGATGATTGCCATCAGCCAGTCCGGCGAGACGGCCGACACCCTGGCCGGGGTCAGGGAGGCCCAACTGCGGGGGGCCGAGACCATCGGCATCTGCAACGTGGTCGGCTCCACCATCGCGCGTGAATGCGGCCAGGGCGTCTACATCCATGCCGGCCCGGAGATCGGCGTTGCCTCGACCAAGGCGTTCACCGGCCAACTCGCCGTGCTCACTTTGCTGGCCGTCTCGATGGGCCGGCTGCGCGGGATGCCGCTGCGGGAAGCCATCCGGTTGCTGGAGGGCATCGAGCGACTGCCCCAACAGGCGGAGGCCGCCCTCGGGTGCAGCGACCAGATACGGCAGATCGCACGTCAGTACGCCGACCGGAGGAACTTCCTCTACATCGGCAGACTCTACGAGTATCCGGTCGCCCTGGAAGGCGCACTGAAGCTGAAGGAGATATCCTACATCCACGCCGAGGGCATCCCGGCCGCCGAGCTGAAGCACGGGCCCATCGCCCTGGTCGAGCCGGACATGCCCACCGTGGTCGTGGCGGCTCAGACTGGCATACTGGACAAGATGCTCAGCAACGTGCAGGAGATCCGCGCCAGGGGCGGCGAGATACTGGCCGTGGCGCGCGAGGGGGACGAGCAACTGCCCGCTCTGGCCGAGCACACGGTGTTCATACCCCCCACGCTCGATCCGTTGGTGCCCGTCCTGGCGGTGCTGCCGCTGCAACTGCTGGCCTACTACATCGCTGTGGAGCGGGGTTGCGACGTGGACCGCCCCCGCAACCTTGCCAAAAGCGTCACCGTGGAATGAGGGCGTCATGAGTGGACAGATCGTCCTGTTCGAGGACCAGTTCGTCGGCCGGATGGCTCCCATCACGCTGACCCGCCCGGCTTTCGGCGTCCGGTGCGCGGTCTACAACCTCTACGACATCGTCTGCATGACCGAGGCTTTCGTCACCTATGTGGTCCGCGACTGGCTGCGCGAGGTCGCCGAGATGAACTACGAAAGCTCGCCCCTGGCGGCCGGTCCGAAGCTGTTTCTGAATGCCGCCGTTGCCCCCGACGTGCGCTACCTGGAGTACCTGGAACCGATACTGGAAGCGGGCGAGCCCTTCCTGTGCACCTCAGGGCAGCGCGTGACCGCGGCGCTGGTGCCCGAGCAGGCGGAGGTGCCAGACGATCTGAGTTCGGACACGGTGCAGCCCTGGCTGCTGGAACTGGGGCTGCCGGTGCGGGAGCGGGAGATGTTCAAGACATTCGACTACCCCTTCCACGTTGTGGGGGCTCTGAAGGGGCTGTTCCCGCAGAACATCGTGCACAAGATCGAGTCGGGCGACTACCGGCAGTTCGGTCCTGGTGTGTTCGTGGGCGAGGGCGTGGAAGTGGCCGACACGGCCGTCTTCCACTCCGAGGAGGGCCCCATCGTGCTGGATGAGGGCGCGCGGGTGCTGGACTTCACCTACTTCCACGGCCCGCTCTACATAGGGCCGAACTCGCGCATCATCGAGCGCTCCAGCGTGAAGGAGTACGTCTCGGTCAGCCACACGTGCAAGATCGGCGGCGAGGTGGAGGCCAGCACCATCGAGCCCTACACCAATAAGCAGCATCACGGCTTCCTGGGCCACGCCTACGTTGGCTCCTGGGTCAACATGGGCGCGGGAACCAGCAACAGCGATCTGAAGAACACCTACGGCGAGGTGCGCATGCAGTTGGGCGAGCAGCGGGTCGAGACCGGCATGCAGTTCCTCGGCTGCATCATGGGCGATTACTGCAAGACGGCCATCAACACCAGCATATTCACGGGGAAGATCATCGGCGTCAACAGCATGCTCTACGGGCTGATCGGCCAGAACGTGCCCTCTTTCACCAACTACGCCAGGACCTTCGGCCAGGTCACGGAGGTTGGCCTGGAGCAGGCCGTCGTGACTCAGAGGCGCATGTTCGCCCGGCGGGACGTCGAGCAGACCGAGGCGGACGTTAAGCTGCTGCGCACCGTGTTCCGGCGCACACGCGCCGAGCGGCGCATCTCCAGCGATCCGCCGGTGCTGTGAGCCCGGCCCTGGACAGCCCGGCGGACGGCAGGGGCATGGGCCGGCACCGGACAAGACCATCAGAGCGAGGAGAACCCGAGTTGGCTACCGACAAGAAGCGCAGTCCACGCAGGGGCCGCTGGCTGTTGCTGCTACTGGTGCTGCTGGTTGTGGCGGGGGCCGGCCTGCTGGCCTTCACACGCCTGCGCCAGCCGCGGCATGAGCTTCTCTATCAGAAGGGGCAGCTCTACCTGCAAGGGGGGGACACCGGAGAGGCCGTGGCCAGCTTCCGGAGCGCCCTGGAGGCGGAGCCGGGCTACATGAAGGCACGGCTGGGCCTGGCGCGCGCCCTGGTGGCGCGAAAGGAGTTTGAGGAGGCGGAGACAGCCCTGCATGCCGCCGCGCGTGAGGGCCTGGATCCGGACGAAGAGGCCCTGCTGCGCGCCCGGCTGCTCGGCATGCGCGGCGCCCACCGCCTGCAGGCCGCCGATCAGCCCGACGTCCGGCTCTGCGATGCGGTGATTGCCGAGGACCTCCAGCCCGCCATAGACCTGCTGAGCCAGCACGCGCCGGAAGCCGACCAGCCGGGGCTGGCCTATACCCGACTGGGCGAACTGCACATGCAGAAGTCCGGTGTGCTCGCCACGAAGTGGCGCCTTCTGCAGCAGGCGGCTAAGCGCGCCCGGGACCTGGACCGCCCCGAGGAAGCGGAGCAATACGAACAGCAGAGCGCCCCCATATTGCCCCTGGTGGTTGAGACCCAGCAGGAGGGCCTCCAGTCGTATCGGCAGGCCATCGAGGTGGCCCCGGAGCGGGCCGCACCACGCATGGCCGTCGCCCGCCACCTGCTGTCCACCTACCTGCCGCGTCCACGGCAGGCCGCCGACATCCTCGAACCGGTGGTCGAACGCAACCCCGGCCACTGGCAGGCCCGGCTCCTGCTGGCACAGACTGCCAACCTGACCGGCGACTACCCGAAGGCTCTGGAGCACATTGACAAGGTCAGCGGGGAAGCCCGCGAGAGCTGGCCTGTGCTCACCGTCGAGTCGGAAATCCTGCTGGAAGCAGAGCGCTGGGAGAAAGCCGAGCGCGTGGCCCGCGGCCTCGTCCAGGCACGGAAGCGGCATCCCGTGGCCAACTACCTGCGCGGCCGGGCCCTGCTGGAGATGGGACGTGCGTCCGAAGCGGCCGCCCACCTGCAGAACGTCTTCGCTGCCATGGACCGGCCCTGGCCGGAGGCGCGCTTTGCGCTCGCACGGGCACTGATGGAGGTCGGTAACCGTCAGCAGGGCATCCAGGCGTTTACGCGCGTGATGGAGGACACCGCCGCCATGCGGCCCACCACCGTGTACGAGGCTCGCGACATGAGGGATCTACGCTGCCGGGCCGCCCTGGCGCTGGCCGACGCGCTGATGGAGGCGCAGCCGGCCACGGCGGTGGAGCACGCCCTGGAGGGGTTCGGTGTGTCTCCCGAGCGCCCCGAGGCCTACCAGACGGCGCGCCGCGGGCTGAAGGCAACCGGCGCATCATACAGGGAGCTGGAGGACCTGACCATCCGACACGTGGCCGCCTTGCTTGCGGCGGGCCAGTTGGAGCGCGCGCTGGAGGTCACCCGCGGCGCCATAGAGGAGGCCGAGCCGGAGCAGCCGGCCCGCCGCCTGCAGTTGCTGCACGCCCGGCTGCTGGTCAGGCAGGGCTCGTTCCGTGAGGCCGAGCAACTCTATGAGCAATTGCGTGAGGACTCCGAAGATCTCCGGCCGGCCTACGAGCTGGCGCGTCTCTACGCGCGTCTGGGACGCTCCGAAGAGGCGCGGACGATCTACCGGGAGATGATGGCTGCTGCACCGCAGGATACACGGGCGGTAGTTGGCCTCGTGGCACTGCTTGCCCGGGAGGGGCAGATGGAGGAGGCCCAGAAGGTCCTGGGCGAGGCGGACGAGCGGTTCGGCTCCGGCATCCTGCAGCCGCTCCTGATGGCGGTCTACCTGCGGGGCGGACAGATGGAGGATGCCCTGGCCCTGGCCCGCACACAGGTCCAGGCCGATCCGGACCAGCCCGGCGCCCACGTCGTGCTGGCGGAGCTTCTGTGGCGGGACGGGCAGACGGAGGCGGCAGCGGCCGAGTTCCAACGCGCCCTGGAGGCGGATCCCGCCTACCTCCCGGGCTATCGCCTGGCGCTGGTGGAGCTGCAGCGCAGCCGGTCCGCGGAGGCCGTCGCACTGCTGCGGCAGGCGCGCGCCGAGCTGCCGGACCGGTTGCTGCCCATGCTGCACCTGGCAGTTGCGCTGCAGTCCAATGACCAGCTCGACGAGGCCGTCGGAGTGCTGGAGCAGGCACTCCAGGCCGGCCAGCCCAGCGGCGGCCTGTTGGACCGCATTCACTGGTACCTGGCCGTCATGCACGCCGCCAGGGGTGAGCTGGAAGCGGCCGAACGGCGGAACGCCGCCGTGCGCACCAGCGCGATCGGCACCTTGCAGGACCGCAGCGCGCTGCTGGAGGTGGTCGCCGGCCGGGAAGGCGCCGAGCGGCGCGAGACAGCGGCCGCGCTCAGCCGTCTGGTGGCTTTCACCACCGCCGGCTGCCCCCAGGCCTCACGGGCGGAGATTGCGGCTCTCTCCGAGCTGATGCCGGGCCAGCCGCTGGTCGCGTGCTGGCGGCTGCGGGCGCTGGATGCAGAGGGCAAGCATCAGGAAGCCGTCGAGGGCTACCGTCAACTGATCCGCCAGGAGCCGGAGTTCCTCTACGCGCGGCTGAGCCTGGCGGACAGCCACGTTCAGCACGGGGACGCCGAGTCGGCGGTGATGGTGCTGGAGGGCGCGCTGCCCATCGCCGAGGGGCGGGTGGCCGCGAACATACATCTGCGGCTGGGGCAGTTCTACGAGCGGCTCGGATGGACCGAAAAAGCTATCGCCAGCTACCGGGCGGCGATGGAGGAGGACGCGACCGCGCCCTTTGCCGCCAACAACCTGGCCTATCTGCTGGCCACGGAGAAGGGCGACATCCAGGGAGCCCTCGCCCTGGCCGAGGAAGCCCGTCGGCTGGCAGGGTCCATGCCCGAGGTACTGGACACGCTGGGGTGGCTGCGCTACCTGAACGGGGACTTCGAGGAAGCCGTCAATCTGCTGGAGAATGCCCGCCGCGGGTTGCCAGACCTACCCACCGTCCGATATCATCTCGCCATGGCTTACCTGAAGTTGGGACGCAAGGAGGAGGCCAGGTCCGAACTCCGGGAAGCGCTCTCGCTTTCCAGCACCTTCCCGGAAGCCGATCGGGCTGCCGAGGCGCTCCGGTCCCTCTGAGGGTTGCCTCTGTTGAATTTCGCGACGTGTCTGCTGCACTCTCCGTGCGAGTCATTGTGCAATGCCGGGCTGCATACGCACTTAGGCCAATGGCTGCGTTTCCTGCCGATACGCGGGTGCTATTGGCATCGCGGTTGCGCTACTATCCGTTTTGGCAAGCCGTACCATATTGATAAGGAGCGCGCGCGGTGGGTAGGGCCCTTCTGGTAAGCTTCGCCGGCTATCCGTACACGCCCAGCAGCCTGATGCCCGATAACGGGCTGGCCAGCCTGGCCGGTGCGCTGGCCGATGCCGGGCACGAAGTGCGCATTCTGGACTACGGGACGGTCAGCACACTGGACCGCCTTTTCCCCCCCCGCCTGAGCCGTGCCGTCCGCCCCCTTGCGCGCCGCCTGTTCTGCTCTGAGCGCTCCCTGTCCTGGTTGCAGAAGATGCGTTTCCTCTACTCGGCGTGGCGGCTGGAGCGCCATCAGCAGCGGGAGATGGCGGCCATCGCCGAGGAAGTGGCCGCCGAGGCCGAGGCGTTCGGCGCGCAACTGGTGGGCCTGAAGCTGTGGAACGGCGACGGGTTCGCCGGCTCGGTGCGCATCGCCGAGGCCATCCGCGAGTTCCGGCCCGAAACCTTCGTCGTGGGCGGCGGGCCGCAGGTGGACTACTTCCGGCGTCACGTGTTGGATTATACCACGGCGTTCGACGCCGTCGTGGCCGGCGAGGGCGAACGGGTGCTGCCCCGCCTGTTTGACGCCATGACGGCCGGCGCGAAGTGGCGCGGCATGCCGGGGGTGATCTACCGAGATGCCGAGCGCGTGCGCGGCGCCCGCGCCGAGGCGCTCGACGACCTGGCAGAGCTGCCCCTGCCGCTCTACGACGAGCAGGTCTACCCCGCCCTGCACAGCGGCGAGAAGATCAACATCGGCGTGGTTGACGAGAGCCGCGGCTGCCCGAACCGCTGCGCGTTCTGCATCCATCCCATCAAGAGCGGCCGGCACTGGTGCGTCAAGCCCGCCGGTCGCGTGGTGGCGGAGATGCGGCGGCTGATGCAGACCGCCAACACGCGTTACTTCATCTACTCCGGCAGCAACACCAGCGCGCGTGTCGCCCTGGGCATCGCCCGGCGCATCGTGGAGGAGGGGCTTGACGTGCGCTACGGCTGCTTCGGCCACGTACGGGGCATCGGGCGGGCGGACTTCGACCTGCTGCGGCGCAGCGGCTGCGAGGCCATCTTCTACGGACTGGAATCGGCCAGCCCCCGCGTGCTGCGGGAGGGATTCAACAAGCCGCTGGACCTGGACCAGGCCGAGCGCGTCATACGCCAGACGGGCCGGGCCGGCATCTGCGCCATCACCAGCGTCATCTACCCCGGCCCCTTCGAGGACGAGCAGAGCCGGGCTCAGACCCTCCAGTTCCTCCGCTCGGTCCGGCCGGACAGCGTGCCCGTGACCATTCCCGGCATGATTCCCGGCACGCCGTGGGAGCGGCAGCCGGACAAGTACGGCTTCGAGAAGCTGGACCGGGAGGACATCTGGGAATACGCCCTGACCTACAAGATCAAGCTGCTCTACCCGCCCAGCATGTGGAAACCGCTGCCCTACCGGCTGAACGGCAAGTCCAGCCGCCAGCTCCTGCGGGAGTGCGAGCAGTTCGTGGGCGACCTGGAGGAGAGCGGCCTGCTTACCAACGTGCCCCACGAGATGGTGCTGATGGCCGACGCGATGGGCATGAGGGACGACCTGCGGGGCTTCCGCAACCGGTGCCGGGCGGACTTCCTCAGCGGAAACGTCGAGAGCGTGGACCAGATGGTGCGCACCATCAACGAGAACGTGGCCCTGCGCGGCGGCGCGCGCGCACCTGCCGGCGCCGGAGCATTCGCCGACTCCGACATCATAACCATAGCCAGGTGAACTCGGCATGAACGGCACCCGCAAGACGACGGTCCTCTTCGCACCGGAGGGCACCGTTCTGGCTCACGTTGGCCGGGTGCTGGCCGTGGCCCAGGCGATGCCGTCGGAAGAGGTCGAGATGCTGTTCGCCGGCTCCGGGTGCCATTCCCGCTGGATGGAGGATTACGCGGGGGAGGTGCTTCCGCTGTATACCCGCCCCCGCGAGCAGTTGATGGAGCGGTTGCTCAGCGGCGGCAGCGCGTTCGACTACGAGCAGGTGCGTCGTTACGTGGAAGATGAGATTCGCCTTCTCAGGGAAGTTCAGCCCGACGTGGTGGTCGGAGACTTCCGTCCGACACTGGGCATATCGGCCCGCTACGTGGGCATAAAGCACGTGTGCCTGGTCAATGCCGTGTGGAGCCCTTACTGTGCGGTGGAACTGGCCCCGCCGGACTCCTGGTTGCCGACGCGCCTGTTCGGCAAGAAGCTCATCAGCGCTCTGCGCCCCCTGGTGGAGAAGGCCGTCTTTGCGCACTATGCGCGCCCGTTCAACCGCGTGCTTCGGCGCTATGGACTGCCGGAGGCAGGGGAGGTGCGCGACTGCATGTGCAGCGGCGACCTGAACCTGCTGACCGACCTGCCGGAGTTCTGCCCGACCACGGAACTACCGCCCGACCACCGCTATGCCGGGCCGATATCCTGGGAGCCGGACGTGCCCGAACCGGACTGGCTCGACCAGATCCCCGCCGACCGGCCGACCGTCTACTTGACGATGGGAAGCACGGGCGCGGCCGGAAGAATGGAGGCCATCAGCGAGCGCTTGCTGCGGGCGGGATACA
This sequence comes from Candidatus Brocadiia bacterium, assembly GCA_046483865.1. GTDB lineage: Bacteria > Planctomycetota > Brocadiia > SM23-32 > SM23-32 > JAWOCH01. Next base: position 12,460 of record JAWOCH010000317.1, read on the forward strand.
GGGTGATCTGCACCAGCGCGGCGGATCGCCGCGACCTGTGGCCTGACGAACCTGCCTTCCACGCCGTCCGCTACGCTCCGGGCAGCGCCCTGTGCCGCCGTGCGGACGTCGTTGTCTGCCACGGGGGCAACGGCACGATCTACCAGGCACTCGCCCAGGGCACTCCCGTCGTAGGGGTGCCGCAGTTCCACGACCAGGAGTTCAACATGCAGCGGGTCGAGGAACTGGGCGTGGGCTTGCGCGCAAGGCTGGGTTGGCAAACCGCGCGCGGAGTCTGCCAGGCGGTGACGCGCGTGCTTGTTGACGAGCAGTACACCGTTGCGGCCATGCGATTCCGTCGGCTGCTCAGCGAGGTGGACGGGGCCGGCACTGCTGCGGCGGAGGTGTTGCGGTTTGCCGGCGCGGCGGCGCCCGGCCAGCCGGTCTCCGCCGGGGCCGGCGCAGGTGTAAGGTGATCGGCTGAGCCCGGTTAGTCACGGTGCGCAGATCGGGAGAAGCAGATGGGACGCATCCTGGTTACAGGAGGCGCGGGCTTCATAGGCAGTCACTTCGTTGACTGGCTTGTGCCCCACGGCGACGACCGGATCGTCGTGCTGGACAAGCTGACCTATGCGGCCGACCTGCGCAACCTGGAGCAGAGCCGGGACGACATAGAGTTCGTGCAGGGCGACATAACCGACCCCGAAGACCTGGCCACGGTCTTTGCCGACGGCGTGGACGCGGTGGTGCACTTCGCCGCAGAGACGCACGTTGACAACTCGATCGGCGCTCCGCTGGTGTTCGCAGAGACCAACATGGTCGGCACGCTCCGGCTGGCCATGTTCGCCGTCGAACACTCGGTGGAGCGGTTCCTCTACGTCTCGACCGATGAGGTCTACGGTTCGCGCGCTGAGGGCTGCTTCCGGGAGGAGGACCGCCACCTGCCCAGCTCCCCCTACGCGGCCAGCAAGTCGGGAGGCGAGAAGCTGGTCT
>JAWOCH010000319.1:0-3679 GCA_046483865.1 Candidatus Brocadiia bacterium
TGCGCGAGGGTGCGCTGTTGCCAGACGGGTAGGGTCTCGAACCAGTCCAGGAATTGCTGTTCGGGTTCTATGACCCGGGCATGGCGGCGCTGGTCGAGGACGAGTCGGCCCCGTGGGCCGCCGAGACGTGCATCCTGCACATGGACGAGTATCTGCGCCTGCCCGCCGACGACCCGCGCAGCTTCCGGCACTACCTCAGCACGCACCTGTTCGGCCCGCTTCTGTCCCGCGGACGGGCGCTCGACCCGGGAGCCGTGCACCTTATCCGCGGCGACGCCGAGGATCCGGAGGCGGAGGTGCGCCGCTACGCCGAACTGGTGCGGCGCTGTCCGCCGGACATCGTCCAGGGCGGCATCGGCGAGGGCAACGCGCACATCGCCTTCAACGATCCCCCCGAGGCGCGCTTCGACGAGGAGGCGCTGGTCAAGATCATCGAGCTGGCCCCCGCCGCCAGGCAACAGCAGGTCAACGAGGGGCACTACGCGGACGTGTCCGACATCCCGCCGGCCGTCACGCTCACCGTCCCCGCCCTGACGCGCTTCGCCCCGGAGCCGGGAGGGGAGCACGTGGTCAGCTACTGGTCCTGCGTGGCGCCGACCGCCGCCAAGGCGACGGCGGTCGAGAAGATGCTCCTCGGCCCGGTCACCGAACAGGTCCCGGCCAGCATCCTGCGAACGCTCCCCGACGCGGCGCTGTGGCTGGACGAACCTGCGGCCGCCCGCCTGCGGGGGAGGGTGCCGGAGTTGAACGTGTGATTGCAGCGGCACGTCCAACGTCGCGTTTCACGGCGTTGGTTGCCGGAGCGGAGAACCGGCTTTTGGAGTGCGGTGGCTTGCCACCGCTCTGCCGTTGGGGGGCTTGCCCCCCTTCTGTCCAACGCCGGCGGCAAGCCGCCGGGATCCAGAGCGGCGCCAAGGCGCCGCACTCCAAAGACGTCCCCGGGCCCGCGCTGCACCAACTGAAGCCAGTGAGTCAGCTTCCAAGTCGCACCGCCGAGAGGAGGACAACCGATGCCCGCTGACGAGGAACGCACCGAAAACGGCTACGGCACCGTCGAGGGCCCCTGTCTTCTCTGTGACGCCACCATTCCTGCGGGCGCCATCGTCTGCCCACAGTGTGGTTCGGAACGCTCCTTCCGCCAGGAGCAGTGGGAGAAGCTCCACCATTGCTCGGGGCCCGAGAGTATCGTTGAGTGGAACGCATGGCGCGAGCACAATCCCGAGACGCGCGTCCTCCTTGAAGCAGCCGACCTGCGCGGCGCCAAGCTTAGGCGTGCGAACCTGAAGGGCGCGAAGCTCCACCATGCTAACCTGAAGGATGCAAGGTTGCTGGCGGCCGAGCTGGAGGGTGCTAACCTCTGGCGGGCCAATCTCCGGGAAGCAGGACTTCAGAAAGCCAACCTGGAGGGGGCGGACCTGGCTGGGGCTGATATCCGGGGCTTACGCGCGAAGGAAGCCATCGTCGATGGCCGCACCCTCATCGCCCAGTGCGGGTCGGCCACTGGGGCCGACTTCACCACCGTCGGCCTGAGCAGCGCCCGGATTGAGCCCGGACTGCGTGGCGTGTTGGAGCGGAACGTGCGGGAGATCGCCTGGCGACGGTGGTACAGGGCCAACTGGCTACGGAGATGGGTCCTGAGCTTGCCCGTGCGGGCGTTCTGGTGGGTCTCGGACTACGGGCATTCTACGGGACGCATCCTGGGCACATTCTTCGTCCTCTCGGTGCTCTTCGCGTTGATCTACTGCGCTGCTGCACGCTTCTTCCCGCCCGGTGTCGTGACGGGCCTGTTGGATGCAGGCGGCGATCCCGTGCCGGCGATGGTTCAACCCCTCCGCGCGCTCTACTTCTCGATAGTCACGATGACGACGTTGGGTTTCGGGGACCTGTATGCGCAACCGGACTCCAGGTGGGGGCACCTGCTGCTGATGCTCCAGGTTCTCCTGGGCTACGTGCTGCTCGGCGCGCTTATCACGCAGTTTGCCATCATGTTCACCGGCACCAGCGGGCCGCAGGCGGGCGGGTGACCTGTCGCACGCGTTGGAGGGACGCGCTCTGCCCGGCCTTCGCGGCCGAAGCGGCTGCTGCGGCGGAGGAGGCTGGCGTCTTCTCCAGCGTTCGCCCCAACCGACGGTAGGTCCGGCGTCCCCGCCGGACCAGGGCCGCCGTACGGCGCCCGAGACGCCGCGCCTACCGGGCAGAGGCGGGCCGGCCACGCAGAGGCGTGGCCCTCCAGGGGCCGTGTGCGGCCGACGGACACGCTCCGTAACGTGCCGTTGGAGGGACGCGCTTCCGCGCGTCCGCCTTGTGCTGGGTAGGTCCGGCGTCCCCGCCGGACCAGGGCCGCCGTACGGCGCCCGAGATGCCGCGCCTACCGGGCAGAGGCGGGGCGGCCACGCAGAGGCGTGGCCCTCCAGGCCATGTGACGCGTCCCGGTTGGCGTTGACAGGCACGCGGGGTCCATATACCATCGCCGCCCGGCGCGCCTGGCCTCAGGCCCTCGACAGGGAGAACCCTCATGCCCTACATCCCGCCGCAGAACCGTCCGCCCATCAACGCCGCCGTGGACGAGCTGGCACAGGAGATAGCCGACGCGCTCAAGCAGTCCGGCGGCACAGTGGAGATCTCGACGCACTATCGGCAGGCATTCGCCGCGATGGGGGACTACATCGCCGCGGCCGAGGCCGAGCCCCCCGGACGGCCACCGGCGGAGACGGCCGCCCAGCGCGTGGCACGCACGGTGCTGGACGTCGCGGCGGACTACGGCCAGAAGGGCGGCTGGCTCGGCGAGCTGAACTACGCCGTCACCACCCTCATCCAGGCCGTGCCGTTCAAGCTCTACCGGGACGGCACCTGGCCCGAGGCGCTCCGCTACTGGCTGCACGCGGAGACCGTCGGCGCGCTGACGCGGGCGGCCTACGAGCTGCACGAGTGCACCGGCAACAACTGGATCGCCAACGGCCTGGCCGGCGTGCTGGAGGACGTGAAGGACGAGTTGAAGCGGCGCGTCAACACCGCTTACGAAGCGGCGCAGATCCGCAAAAGCGGCGACTGCTACCACATGGTGCCCTACCGCACGCAACTCGTGCCCATGTCCGCCGGCGACGTGGAGGGATACGTCGAGATCATGCTCGAGCGCCAGGAGCCGCAGGCGCCGGAGGAGGACGACTGAGGCAAGGCGGACGCGCGGAAGCGCGTCCCTCCAAGGAACGTCACGGACCGTGTCCGTCGGCCGAACGGGTCGCTGTCGCCGTGCGAGCGCCTACCCACTCAGCTCACCCACGCGCCGGTAGAAGTCCTTGCTGCCGAAGTTCCCCGACTTCAGCACCACCAGCAGCCCCGGCCGGCCGAGTGGGAAGCAGTAGGGCACGCCGGGCTCGATAGGCAGGCCGACCTCCAGCGCGCGCACGTCCAGCGCCCTGCACACTGTCCCCGCCGTCTCGCCGCCGGATATGACCAGCCGTCCCACGGGGCCTTCGGCCACCAGCCCGCTGGCGACGGCGCCGAGGGCGTCGCCGATGCGCTCCCCCACCTGCTGCCCCGAGAGGCCGAGCGATCTGCCCGCCTGCTGGACCTGCGCCACGTCGGCCTGCTCCTCGCCGGCGGCCCGCACGATCAGCGGCCGGCCGGCCCGCAGCGTCTCCAGGCCGGCCGCGACGGCGTCCTCCGCGTCGAACTCCCC
>JAWOCH010000331.1:0-6336 GCA_046483865.1 Candidatus Brocadiia bacterium
GTCCTACCTGGAACCCCACCACCAGAACGACCACAACCGCTACGAGGGGCCGGAGGGGTCGAAGGAACGCTTCGCGGACTTCGTCGTGCCCGGCGACCTGGTGGACACCGAGGGCGACTGGCGGGAGAACTACCCCGACTACCTGGGCTGCATCAACAGCCTGGACCGCAACCTGGGACGCATCCTGGACCAGTTGGAACGGATGGGCGTCGCCGAGGATACGGTCATCATTTTCACCAGCGACCACGGCTCCCACTTCTGCACGCGCAACTCGGAGTATAAGCGCGCCTGCCACGAGGGCTGCGTGCGCGTGCCGATGGTCATCCGCGGCCCCGGCTTCACCGGCGGCGCCGTGCCGCAGGAGCTGGTCAGCCTGATTGACCTGCCCCCGACGCTGTTGCGCACCGCCGGTCTGACCGTGCCCGACTACATGCGCGGGTATCCGCTGCAGGACCTGGCGGAGGGCAAGGCGGAAGACTGGCGCGAGGAGGTGTTCATCCAGATAAGCGAGAGCCACGTAGGCCGCGCCCTGCGCACCGAACGGTGGAAGTACAGCGTCCGCGCGCCGGACGGGAACGGCTGGGAGGACATGGACGCCGAGCGCTACGTGGAGGACTTCCTTTACGACCTGGAAGCCGATCCCCACGAGCGCAACAACCTGGTGGCCGACCCGGAATACGCCGACATCCGCGCCGACCTGGCCGAACGGCTAAAGGCCCGCATCGCCGCGGTCGAGGGTATCAGGGCAGACATCCAGCCCGCAGTGGCGCAGGACTCCCTCTGAGGAGTTCCAAGCGCGCACGCCAAGCAACAGCGAAGCGCCCGCGGACACCGCTGCTGCCCATTCGAGCAGTTATGCGGAACGAGGCACACTGGAGATTATGGGCAGCTGTTACTCCGCACGATGATCGACAAGCGTATCCGAGCTGCCCGTCGCGCCGGCTGAATTGTCACTGCGACCCAGGAAGCTCGTGCTAGCCGCGAAGATGCACTTGACACAGCCATCCAGCACGCTATGCTTACGCCTCGGGTTGTAGAGCCTGCAAGTCGTTGAGTCGGAGCAACATAGTATGGCTTCAACGTAGCGTCTTGCAGCAGAGGCTGCGGCAGCGTACAGTAGATTTCTGGAGTTCGGTGGCTTGCCGCCGTTTTGCCCTTGCGGCACTCGGCCCGCCTTCCCCTGCTGTCCGGCGATATGCGGCGGGACTCCAGAGGCGTTCGTGGTCACTGCCACACCAACCGGAATCGGCGAAGCAATACTGAAAGGCCATGAGCCTGCATTCGTGTCGGACCTGAGCCTGCTGGCATAGGGTCCGTACCAGACAAGGGCAAGCAGCCCTCACTTAGCAGGGCCGCGAAGCGCTCACCTGCGATAGACGGTGGACTGGCGAACTGTGTTGCTCAGCGCAGCCGCTACTAGCGGCGCTTCTTTGGTCTGAAGCTGGGCACTCCTCTCTCATAAAGGAGTTGCAAGATGCGTAGGTTCTTGGCAGTTGCGTTGCTCTTGCTCATTGCCGCCGCTGGATGTACGACCAACAGCATCGGACAGGTGGTCACGAATGTCAGTTCGGACGGGCGTGGCGGTATCATCGTGGAAAAGGGTACGCTCAAACAGCGCAGCTATATGTGGACTTACGTTACCGACGTCTGGATTGACAATGTGCAAACCATCAGTACGGGTCTGGGGCGGTAGTCCTTGGGAGCGCAACGCGTAGGGACGCTGGTCATCATTCAGCCGGTGCATTAGGCAACCGAGAGAAGCGTTTTTCAACTGCAAGCCTGTAGGCAGATCGGTCTCACTTCCGCACCCTCATCCCCCGACCTGCACAACCGGCCCGCCGCGCTCGGCAACCATCGAGAACAGCTTCCGCATCGCGTGGTGGTTGGTGTAGTTGCTGAGCGTGCGCTGCTGGCCGGCGCGGGCTATGGCCTTCCGCTCGTCCTCGTGGGCCAGGTAGTAACGCACCTTCTCTACCATCTCGTCCTCGTCGCGGAAGACGGCTATCTCCCGGCCCGCCTCGAAGAACTCCTCGATGCCGGCCTTGTGCAGCGTCAGGTAGAACGCGCCCAGGCCGGTGACCCAGAAGGCGCGGTTGCTCAGGCCGCCGCTCTGCTGCGGGAAGCGCGGCAGGGCCAGGAAGATCTTCGCACACCGACATGCCCGCGCGTAGGTCGGCCCCCAGACCATGGAGCCGCCGTAGGCCCGGCGGGCCGGCGAAAAGATGCGCCACGGCAGGTTCCGCCGCCAGGACATGCGCCGCCCCCACCAGCGCACGCGGAACCCCTCGCGGATCAGCCGATTCAGCGCGTCCAGTCGCCGCAGGTAACCCGGCGCGCGGTCCACCGTGCCGATGGTCACCACCTCGCAGCCGTAACGCCGCCGGTGGGCCGGCGTAATCTCCCCGCACTCGAAGCAGGACGGTGTGATGCCCTCCACCAGCCGGCAAACGTCCGGGACGCCCATCTCGCGCAGGCGGTCCCGCGCAGCCAGGCCCTGGGTGCAGACCAGGTCGCTGGCTCGCGCCAGGGCTGGCAGCCACTCCGGAACGGTGGCGTCCGGATACCACACAACGTTGTAGATGCCCTCGACGGACAGGCGCCGAAACGTCTCCGGGGAGTATGCTTCGCCCTTCCATACCAGGTGGAGGGCCGGCCTGCACTGACGTGCCATGCGCAGAAGCGCCGCGTCGGGGTCGCCGGCGCTGCGGAAATCGAGTTGCACGACCTGGCAGCCCAGCTCGCGCAGCGCCACGGCCAGGTGGCTGCCGTAGCTCCAGGGCTTATCATCTGGGGCGGATAGGAGGATGCGTGCCATCTCCCCCTCGCTTCCGTTGGCTCAGCACTCCGGACTCGCGCGCTGCAGATCCTCCAGCTCAGCCGGCCGCGCCAGCCTGCCCACCGAGTCCACGTCGCGCAGCCACAGCAGACCCGCCTCCACCGTGTTGTAGCGACTGAGGCCGTCTACCGACTCCCCGCAGGCGTGCCTGATGTGATGGTAAGGAAGGTTTGCGCCGGCGGCGGCGTAGAAACGGCAATGGGCGAAGAAGCGGCCGCAATTGATCTCCGTCGGCACCGGCATGCCGTCGGGATCGTCCCGCAGATCAACGGAGAACACGCCCGTCGCGCGCGGGTCAATGGCCCGCACTGCTTCCGTGGCCGCCCGGTTCACGCCGTCGTCGTGGAGCGACACCAGAACTGCCGTAGAGCCCGTCTTCCCGGAGGGCGCCGCGCCGGCTATCAGATACTCAACTCTGTGCATGGCTACCGAGCCGAGCAACTCGCCGCCCTCCCACAGCGACGCGAAAGCGGTGTCCCGTCCGGGCAGGTATTCCTCGGCAATGAAGGTCCAGTCGGTGCCGCGAGAGCGCCAGTATTCGAACCAGTGCAGGCCCGTCTCGAGCCGGCGCACCGGTGTGCTGCCGCAGGCGCCCGCGCCGCGCGAGGCACGCAGCCAAAGGGGCAGACCGAGTTCGCGCGCCGCCCGCCGCAGGTCGTCCGCATCGCGGATCACGACCGTCGGCTCCGAGCGCAGGCCGGCCCGATACCATGCCTCCCCGGACGCGATCTTGTCCTGACACGTGCGTACGGTTTCGGCGGCGGGGAGCCTGGTTGGCGCGGCCAGCCCGTCCCGATTCTCGGCCAGAACGGCCACCTCAACGTCCGGCTGCGGGTGTACGAAGGTGACGTCCTCGGCCGGGATGATCGCGTTCAGCGCGTCCAGGTAGCCGGGTTCGGTGCAGCGCGGGACGACGTAGCTCGCGTCGGCGTCGGCCAGGTGCAGATGGTAGGGGTTGACATCGGTGCCGACGATGTAGAACGGCTCGCGCGCGGCACGCAGGGACTCGATCACATTCCTTCCAGCCGGTCCTCCGGCCCCGGTCACAAGGATGCGCTTCATGGACTTCTCCCGTGCGATGTTTTCTCGGGCGGGTCGCGGCCGGCCCGCAGGATTGTACTGCGGCCTAGCCGCCCGTCAAGCTCCGGGGACCACACGTCTGGCCGGGCTTTGCGCGATCAACTGAGTTATGCTAAACGCAGAGGCAACGTGGCTCGGCGCGTGCCGCAGTGAAGCGGCCGGGTTCTGTTCGATGAGAGGCAACCCTGGGAAGCACGATCCGAGAGGCGGACCGGACGGAGGCGGAGCTGATTGCCGGCATCGTGCGGGATTCGTTCCGCACGGTGGCCGAGCGGTTCGGGCTGACAGCCGAGAACTGCCCGCGCCACCCGTCCAACTGCACCGCTGAGTGGGTCGAGTCCGAGATGGACGAAGGCGTGCGCTACTTCGTCCTGGAGGACGATGATGGCCCGTGCGGCTGTGTGGCATTGGAGCGGCGGGATGCGGAGACCTGCTACCTCGAGCGGCTGGCCGTGCTGCCGGAGCACCGGCACCGGGGCCACGGCCGGGCGCTGGTGCAGCATGCCCTGGCAGAGGCCCGCCGGCTCGGGGCGGAGCGCGTCGAACTGGCCATGATCGCCGGCGACGGGCGCCTGCGCCGCTGGTACGAGGAGTTCGGCTTCCGCCTGAAGGAGACGCGCACCTTCGACCACCTGCCGTTCGAGGTGACTTTCATGGGGATGGAGGTGTAGGCGTCACTCGGCTGGCGCCTCTGCCTCTGTTGTGGCCGAGCGTACGACGTGCACGGCGACGGTGATGAGAAGTGCTATGCCTATCGCCAGCATTACCTTTGCCGCTGCGGCCGCCACCGCGTCGGTTTGAGTAGGGCGGGCGTGGGCGCCCGGAGAGCCTCCGGGGGTGCGCGGTCCGATCAGGCCCATCACCGTGAGCAGGCCGCCGGCGACCAGTGCCGACCACCATCGAGCCCGGACGCGCCGTTTGCACAGACCGGCGGCACGCCCGCCGACCGAGGCAACCGCGCCACTCAGTACCACATAGCCGGCGGTCACGCCGTACCATGCTGTCTCCGGTGCTTGCTCCGCCAGGGAGGCAAGTATCAAGAACGCCAGGATCAGAGTCAGACCCGCCCCCGCCGCGAATCCCAGGAGCCGACGGCGCCGCGATACGAACGTCGCCGCAGCCAGCCCGGCGACGAAACAGAGCGTATACCAGACCAGTGCATCCATACCGCCCGGCAGCAATACCAGCAACACCCCATCCGTGAACCAGCGGATGCCCGACCGCCAGGTAGCCCACTTCGTGTAGTCGGGCCACACGTCACCACGCTCGAGCAGACGTTGCCACCTGGCGCGGGCCTGGCGCTCCATCTGCTCAGCAAACGCCTGGCTGGCATACCAGGCCTGCCACCCGACCTCATCGGCAGAGTACCACTGTGGCAGAACACCCGCCCGCTTTGCCGCTTCGGCCAGCACGGCAAGATCGGCTTCAGTCGCCTTCGCTTCCAATTCGCCGGAAGAGAGCCCCACCGCAGCCAGTCCGGCCCTCTCCTCCTCGCTCAAGGTCCGGTTACCGTCGGTGTCGAGTTCCCGGCGAAGCGCATGCTGCAGCCGCGCGGCCTCCCGGGCCAGGTAGAAACGCTGGCGGTGGTAAGCCACCGTAGGGAGCGAACTCAGCGTGATGGCATCGCAGGCCATGCGGACAAGGTGCACGATGATTGGCGGACGGGCCAGCCGCTCGTAGAGGGGGACGCTGAAAATGATAAGCAGGATCAGCACGCGCACGGGCCAGCGGCTTTTCCGCCAGCGGTTGAAGCCCTGCCACGCCTCGCGCCACGCGCCGGGCTGCTTCTGCGTTGCGTCCTCTGCCGAAGTGGGCTCGCCCACGTTGCCCCCCTGCAACGAAGGTAACGTATTCTGACGGCGGTGCCATTATAGCACATCGAGGGGGCGGCGCGCATCAGATTTCCTCAATGCCCGCAAGGCCGGGGTGATCGAGGTAAGTAGCCACTTCTCTCCACGCATCGCGCGCCCCGTCGGGTTCCAGGTCGGGCGCGAAGCCGAAGTCGAGGTAGAGCTTGATGGCGGCCAGCCGGCCGGTGGAGGTGGCCAGCCAGGCGCGCTCGTGCCATTCGGCCAGACGCTGCATGGCGTAGCTGAGCGCCGCCCTGCCCAGCCCCCGGCCCTGGTGGCCCGGCCGGATGGCGAACCAGTGGATGCGCCCGTAGTCCTGCCCCCTGAACTCTCGCGAATACCACGCGCTGATCGTCCCTATCGCTACCCCTTCGGCGTCCGTCAGCAGGAAACAGCGCCACCGGATCGCCTCCAGGTCGTCGCCGAACTCCTGCATGAACAGTCCGGCGTCTATGTCGTCGATGAACGGCTCGGCGTCCCGCTGGATGTCCGTCCACAGGCCGACTTCGTCGGGGCGCATCGGACGCATCGAGAAGCCGTCGGGAAAGGGCACCTCCGGGATGTCGCGCA
>JAWOCH010000338.1:0-4360 GCA_046483865.1 Candidatus Brocadiia bacterium
GCATCAACCCCGCCGGCCGGCTGCGCACCTACTCCGGACTGCTGATGACCGCCATGGCCACCTGCACGCTGGACTACAGCGCCGATGGTGATGGGACGGAGGCCGAGATAGCGGTCCTCAGCGGGGGGTTGCCCCTGAAAACGCTCGTGCTCGGCTGCTCGCCCGAGCCGGGGAAGGTGACTGTCCGACGCGGGGAGAAGACCCTGGACGCCTCAGTGTCCGGGCAGGACGGAGAAGCCGTCATCAAACTCAAGCGCCGCATCAAGCTCAAAGCCGGCGAAACCCTCCAGGTCACCGTGCGGTAGGCCCGGTTTTGTGTCTCCCTCTACGGTTGTGCACGTGTCAGCTTGTTGGTCGTGTCGCTATGGACGTCTTGCTGTTGTTCTCCGTGTCCTCCGTGCCTCCGTGGTGAATCTCGCCGTTGCCGTTGTCCTCCGCGCCCTCCGCGCTCTCTGCGGTTCTCTTCTTGTCAGTAGATGCCGATGCGTGGCGGCAGGGGATCGGCGGTCCATGCCATGCGATCGGTCATGCGCACGAGCATGTCGGTCTTGACGCCGGCGTAGTCCGGTTCGTCCCACAGGTTGTGCGTTTCGGTGGGGTCGCGCTCCAGGTCGTAGAGTTCGCCGGTGCCCTCCCCGTGGCAGACCACCAGCTTGTGGTCCTGCGTCCGAACCATGGTCAGGAAGACGGGCGAAGCGTGCGGGTTGCTGTTGTAGTACTCGCAGTAGATGTCGTCCCGGAAGTGATCGGCCGGCTCCTCCCCGGTCAGCAACGGCCACAGCGAGCGCGTCTGCATGGCCGGATGCCGCTCCAGCCCCGCCGCCTCCAGCACAGTAGGGGCCAGGTCGGCCAGCTCGATCAGCGCCGGGCTGCGCACGCCGCTCTCCACGTGCCCCGGCCAGGAGACGATCAGCGGCACCTGCACCGCCGGATCGTAGAGGAACGGCCCCTTCGTGTAGAGCCCGTGATCGCCCAGCATCTCGCCGTGGTCTGAGGTGAAGATGACCAGCGTGTTCTTGCGCTGCCCGGTGCGCTCGAGGGCTTCCAACATGCGGCCGACCTGCACGTCAATGTGGTCGCACATGGCCCAGTAGGCGGCGCGCAGCATACGGTGTTCGTGGGGGTCGCCGGCGTCGCGCTCCTCGGAGTATCCGCCGTAGCGGGGAGTGTGCTTGCGCGGTTGGTGGCGATCCATCTGGTAGTGCGGCTTGTCGCGCAGCTCGCCCTCCACGTAGTTCGGCAGCGGGATCTCGTCCAGCGGGTCCAGGTAGGGCTCCAGGAACCCCTCCGGCGGGTCGAACCCGAAGTGGGGATCGAAGATGTTCACCGAGAACAGCCACGGGTGGCGGTATCCCTCGTATGCCTCGATGAATCCGATGGCCTTCTCCGCGCAGAAGGTCGTCTGGTGATGCTCCGACGGCATGCCGCTCTTGACGAACCGCGAGTCCTCGCGGTCGGCGCGCTGCAATTGCACGCCCTTCTCCTGCAGCCAGCGGGTGTAGGCGCTGGAGCGGAACTCGGGGTTGGGCGCATGGTCCCACCAGAACTCCTGGTAGCCGTCGTCAATGCGCCGCTCGACGCCCTGGACCAGGCGCTCCTCGTGCGGCAGCTCCCACCACTTGTCGCCCATCAGAAACCGTCGGTTGGCGGCCGACAGATGCAGTTTGCCAGACAGGCCGCAGATGTACTCGTGGTCGGCCAGTATGCGCGTGACCAGCACCTCGCCCTCGGGAATACACTGCCCGTTCTGGCGCAGTTTGTTGGTCACCGGATACCGCCCGGTCAGGAACGCACCGCGGCTGGGGGTGCAGAGCGGGTTCTGCGCGAAGCAGTTCTCGAACAGCGTCCCCTCCTCGGCCAGGCGGTCTATGTTCGGGGAGCGCACGTGCGGGTTGCCGTAGCAGCCCAGCGTGTCGAAGCGCTGGGAATCGGTGCAGATCCACAGGATGTTCGGTCTGTCCGGCATGGCCGTTCCTCCGGTCCGGATGGTGTGTCAGCCTTCAGGGACCGGCATAGTATGGCCGGCTGCGTAACCTGTCAACGCGGCGCCGCTTGCGGCTCGCCGGGAGTGCCGATATCCTGGCGAAGCCGTCTTCGAGCCTCGCGCGGAGCAGGCGCATGGCTGACGTTGTCTGCATGGGGGAGTTGCTGGTGGAGTTCGTTTCCACCCGTGACAACGTGTCACTGCTGGACACTCCCGGTTTCATCAAGGCGCCCGGGGGTGCGCCGGCCAACGTGGCGGTCGCATTGCAGCGCCTCGGGATGTCCGCCCGCTTCGTCGGCAAGGTGGGGGACGACCCCTTCGGCGAGTTCCTCCGGCGCAGCATCGCTCAGACGGGAGTGGACACGTCGCATCTGCTGAGCGATCCGGCGGCGCGGACCACCGCGGTGTTCGTCGCCGTTTGGGACGACGGGCGCAAGGACCTCTGCTTCTACCGCAACCCCGGGGCGGACATGAACCTCGAGGCAGACGAGGTGGGGCAGGGCATGTTCGATGGCGCCAGATGCTTCCACTACGGTTCGATCACGTTCATCACCGAACCGGCCGCCTCCGCGCAGCGCCGCGCTCTGGAGATCGCCGACGGGCTGGGGCTGATGATCTCTTACGACCCCAACTACCGGCCAACGCTGTGGCCGGACGAAGACACCGCCCGCCGCACGATCCAGGACGCGTTCCGCCACTGCCATCTGGCGAAGGTCAGCGAGGAGGAGTGGGAGGTGGCCACCGGCCATCACGGCGTGGAGGAGGGCATGAGGGCGGTGCTGGAACGGGGGGTCGAGTTGCTGGTGGTCAGCCGGGGGCCGGGCGGGGCATTGGCGACGAACGGCAACTGGCGCATCGAAGTGCCCGCCTGGCCGGTGGAAGTGGTCGAGACCACGGGCGCGGGGGATGGTTTCCTGGCAGCGCTCATCTGTCGCCTGCTGCCCGCACGCGAGCGGTCCGGTTCCCTCCGCCAGGTAGACCAGTCGGTCGTCGAGGATGCACTACGGTACGCGAATGCCGTCGGCGCGCTGACCTGCACGCGTCCGGGCGCTATACCGGCGCTGCCGGACCCGGATGCCGTGGACGCGTTCATGCGGGACGACGCTCCCTGTTGAGTAGGGGCAGAACGTGACACTGGACGAGTACAGCGAGAAACGGGACTTCGAGAGCACGGCCGAGCCCGCGCCCGAAGCGGCAGAAGGGGAGGGCAACACCTATGTCATCCAGAAGCACGACGCCAGCCGGCTGCACTACGACCTGCGGCTGGAGTGTAGCGGCGTGCTGCTGTCCTGGGCCGTGCCCAAGGGGCCCTCGCTGAACCCCTCGGACAAGCGCCTCGCGGTGCGCACCGAGGACCACCCCCTGGACTACGCCGACTTCGAAGGCGCCATCCCGGAGGACGAATACGGCGGCGGCATGGTCATGGTGTGGGACCACGGCACGTTTGAGAACGCGAAGGACCTGCCCTTGGAGGATGCCCTGGACGGCGGGCACGTCGAGGTCATCCTGCACGGCGAGAAGCTCAAGGGCGGCTGGGCGCTCATCCAGATGCGCGGCCGGGGGGACAAGAACTGGCTGCTGATAAAGATGACCGACGAGCACGCCGACCGCGAGACCGACATCACCGAACAGATGCCCGATTCCGCCCTCACGGGGCGCTCGCTTGAAGAGATCGCCGCCGATTCGGAGTGACCCCAAATCGCCTCAGCACCTGAGCCATCGCCCACCGAACCCCGGTCGGTGCGCATCGTCGCCTTCTGCTGCGGGCTTGCGTTTGCCGCGGGAATGGCCGCTCTGCTCGCGTGGGTGGGCGTGGCGGCCAGTCCTGTGCGGGATCCGCGCCTTGGGGCGGCCGTGCGGGTGCTCAGTGCTCCGCAGCCGCCCGCACGCGTGGCGCGGGTGCGCACGCAGAGGGCCTTCATCAACCTGCCGCTCGCCGTGCGGTTCGACCGTGAACGGGCCGTGCGCCTCGCCATCACCATAGACGGGGCCGACACGACCTCGCTGGCTCGGCGTCTGGCGTCCTACCTCAAGACCGGGCAGGAGCCGGGGGAAGCATTGGCCTGCGCCTTCCTGCCAGAGAGCGCCGGCGTTCCGCAGGACGCCTTGCGCGCGGCGGCCGCGGCGCCGTCGTGGGCTCACGCGCAAGCCGCGTTGACGGACCGCTACGGCCTGTCGGAAGGCCAGATGTCGGCGGTCAGGTGCGCGCTCTGCCGGGAAGCCCTGGATGCGGCCTTCGACACGATGGCCGGTCCCGAGCGCGCGCGGAAAATCCTCGATATGTGCGTTGCCCTTGCGCCGGCCCAGGGGGAGGCGGTCCTCGGCGTCCAGGCGGCGCTGGAGCTGTTGCGCGCCGGGCCGCAGGCCGAACAGGCC
>JAWOCH010000031.1:0-7567 GCA_046483865.1 Candidatus Brocadiia bacterium
GATGGGCAGAGTTTCTCCGTAACTGCTGAGCCATGGGCAAAGTAACACGACCGACACGCGCTGCCGTGTGGGCGCTGATCCTGTGTCTGCTGGCCACGCCCGCGGGGGCGGGAAAAGTGGCGGCCAGCCTGCCGCACGTCGTCGAGACGCCGAACTACCACGTCGAGACGGACATCAGCGAGCAGTTTGCCGAAGTCATCGGCCGGCACATGGAGGAGATCCACAAGGAGTACATACAGCGCTTCCGCGACTACGGCCAGCCCGAGGGCCGGTATAACGTGCTGGTCTTCCGTCGGGACGCCGACTACCGGCGTCACGTGCCGCCGGCGGTCTATGGTTCGACGGGTGCCTTCAGTTCCAAGGACCGCCTGCTGGCCGCCCACGCGGACGGGAGAACGGCCGAGGAAGTGCTGCGCACGCTCTACCATGAGGGCTTCCATCAGTTCATGTTCATGTCCGTCTCGCCCGACTGCCCCGTCTGGCTGAACGAAGGACTGGCCGAGTATTTCGCCGAGGCCACCTGGGACGGGGAGCGCTTCCGCCTGGGGGAGGTGCCCACGTCAAGGCTGCGCACCGTACAGAAGGCCCTCCGCAGCGGCCAGTACGTGCGGTTCGAGAAACTGTTTTCCCTGGACACGGCGGCCTGGCTGCAGAATGTGCGCACTGACAACCGCCGGGCGGACGTGATCTACGCCCAGTCCTGGTCCATCGTCCACTTCCTCGCACACGGCGAAGGAGGACGATATGCAGGCATGCTGGAGGAACTGATACGTTCTCTCTCCGAGGGCGACGGCCAGGAGACGGCCCTGCAGAAGGCATTCGGGCCGAATGTCAGGATGGAGGCATTCGAGCGGTCGTGGGCCCAGCATGTGCGATCCCTGAGGCCCAGCCCGAAGGCCGTCTGCCGTGACCGGATGGAGACGCTCATGCACCTGGCCAAGGTTTTCAACCGCGACCTGCGCCAGCTCACCGGCGTCGAGAAGCTGCGCGACCAGATCATGAACAGCTCGCGCGTTCGGTGGGAGCTGATCCGCTCCGACGGGCGGCGATTGTCCTCGGACCAGCGCGCCAGGGTAGCTCAGCAGTTTGTCTGCCCGCTGGCGCGCGACTCGGACGCACCGAGCTTCGTGGTGATCACCGATCCCCCGACGTCGCTGCCCGTGCTGATATGCAACCATCACCCGGGCGTGATCATCAAGGCATACTACCAGCGCGATGCGGCCGGTCAGGTGACGGTGACGGTCGAGGAGGAGGTGCGCCAGCTCGCCAGCCCTGAGCTGAAACAGGCCATCTCCACGCGGCTGGCCCAGTTTCGGTGACGCCATGGAGAGGACCCGCTGGTTCAGCCTGTCGCGCCGGGAGCTGGCGGTGCTGCTGCTTGCCGTGAGCCTGGCCCTGGCGGCAGTCGGCGCAGCGCAGGCTATAGACGCCATCTGGGGACGGGGACGACTGAACGTCCACGGCCCCGGCGAGGCCAGCCTGCCCCCTGCCCGGCTGAACGTGAATACCGCCCGGCCCTTCGAGCTGGCCACGCTGCCGCAGATAGGTCCCAAGACGGCCGCCGCCATCGTCACCGACCGCCGGCGCAACGGCCCCTTCGGCAGCCTGGAGGACCTGATGCGGGTGCACGGCATCGGCCCGAAGACCGTCGAGACCATCCGCCCCCATGCCATGTGCGCCCCTCCGCCCCGCACGGAGGACTGAGATGGCGGATTTCCGTGTCGAAGCGCCCTTCCAGCCGGCCGGCGACCAGCCGCAGGCGATGGCGGAGCTTATCCGGCGCTTCCGGGACGGCAGCAGGTGCGAAACTCTACTGGGCGCCACGGGCACCGGCAAGACCTTCACCATGGCCAAGCTGATAGAGGCGCTCGGCCTGCCCACGCTCATCATCAGCCACAACAAGACCCTCGCCGCCCAGCTCTACAGCGAGTTCAAGGAGTTCCTGCCCCACAACGCCGTCGGCTACTTCGTCAGCTACTACGACTACTACCAGCCGGAGGCATACGTCCCATCCCGCGATCTCTACATCGCCAAGGACGCCTCCATCAACCAGGACATTGACCGCCTGCGCCTGGCGGCCACCACGAACCTGATGCAGCGCGACGACGTGGTTGTCGTGGCCAGCGTCTCCTGCATATTCGGCATCGGCGCGCCGGAGGACTACAGCGCCATGTTCGTCAGCGTGCAGGTGGGTCAACAGATAGCGCGCGACGAGCTGCTGGGGCGGCTGGTGGAGATACAGTACCGCCGCAGCGATGCCGACCTGCGCCGGGGCACGTTCCGGGCACGCGGCGACCTGGTGGAGATCTACCCCGCATACGAGGAGATCGCCTACCGCGTGGACCTGTTCGGTGACTACGTCGAGCGCATCGTTGTCATTGACCCGTTGAGCGGCGAGCGCCTGGAGAACGCCGAGATGATCAACGTCTTCCCGGCGAATCACTTCGTCACGCCGGAGGACCGCTTGAAGGGCATACTCGAGGACATCGAGGCGGAGCTGGAGGAGCGCCTGACCGAGCTGCGCAGCGCGGGCAAGAACCTGGAAGCCCAGCGGCTGGAGGCCCGCACGCGCTACGACATGGAGCTGCTGCGGGAGGTCGGCTTCTGCCCCGGCATCGAGAACTACTCCCGCCACATCAGCGGCCGGGAGCCCGGCGAGCGGCCCGCCTGCCTGCTGGATTACTTCCCCGACGACTTCCTGTGCATCGTGGACGAAAGCCACCAGACCATCCCCCAGATACACGCCATGTATCACGGCGACCGCTCGCGCAAGGTGACGCTGGTCGAGCACGGGTTCCGCCTGCCGTCCGCCCTGGACAACCGGCCGCTGACCTTCGAGGAGTGGGAGGAGTTGACCGAGCGCTTGCTCTTTGTCTCCGCCACGCCGGACGATTACGAGATCGAGAAGTCCGGCGGCGAGGTCGTCGAGCAGATCATCCGCCCCACCGGCCTGGTGGACCCGAAGGTGGACATCCGCCCGGCGCGCGGGCAGGTGCAGGACATCATCGGCGAGATCAAGCGGTGCGCCGAGCGGAGCGAGCGGACGCTGGTGACCACCCTGACCAAGCGGCTGGCCGAGGACCTGAGCGACTACCTGCGCGAGGAGGGCATTGACGCCTGCTACCTGCACAGCGAGGTGCAGACCATCGAGCGGGTGGAGATACTGAACGACCTGCGGCGTGGCAAGTACGACGCCATCGTAGGGGTGAACCTGCTGCGGGAGGGCCTCGACCTGCCGGAGGTGGCCCTTGTGGGCATCCTGGACGCCGATCGGGAGGGCTTCCTGCGCTCGGAAACGTCGCTGGTCCAGACGATGGGCCGCTGCGCGCGCAACGTCAACGCCCGCGTCATCCTATACGCCGAGGAGGTCACCGAGTCCATGGCCCGCGCCATCGAGGAGACCCACCGCCGGCGCGAGATACAGATGGAGTACAACCGCGAGCACGGCATCACGCCGCAGACCATCCAGAAACGCATCCAGCGCGGCATAGACTACGAGGTGCAGGCGTGGAAACGGCGCGTCGAGACACCGGTCATCGCCGAGGCCGACGAGGACTACGTGACCGCCGACCGGCTGGACGAGCTGGAGAAGGAGATGAAAGAAGCCGCCGCACGGCTCGACTTCGAACGCGCCGCCGTCCTGCGCGACACCATCCAGGAGATCCAGGGCGGTTGACCCATCTCGGAGACACGGAGGAAGAATCAACCACGACGGCACGACGGGCACGACGAAAGACAGCAAACGGGATGGACAGATGAGCCGACGAATGCCTGTGTGGCTGTGTGCTGCCCATCCTGTGCATGCCCGTTGATGGGTTGCAGGAGCGGCCCTCCCTGCCTACACTGTCCGCCTTCGAGACCACAAGGTGAGGAACGCCGATGGAGTGCGCCTGGAAGGAGAACTGGGAGGAGACGAAGCGGCATTTCTGCGACTGGTGGCGCGGGGAGGGACTGGTGGTCGGCGCATGGGGACCGCCGGGCGGACGCGAGCCGCGTGAGGAGACGCCCGACCCCGGACCGTCGCAGGGCCTCCAGTGGCAGTACGAACACCCCGAGTGGCGCGCGCAGAGCCAGCACCGGGCGATGGCGCGTTCCCGCTTCCCGATAGACGTGCTGCCCATGCCGAATCTGGACCTGGGGCCGGGCAGCCTGGCGCTCTACATGGGCAGCGAGCCGGGCTTTGCCCCCGGCACCGTCTGGTATAACTCCACCATCGAGGATGTCGAGAAGCCGGAGGACCTGCCGCCGCTTCAATTCGACCCGGACAACAGGTGGTGGCGCCTGACGGTGGAGACGCTCCAGGCGGCCGCCGAGCTGGCCGACGGCAAGTACCTGCTCGGCTGCCCCGACCTGATTGAGAACATAGACACACTGGCCAGCCTGCGTGGCACGCAGCGGCTGCTCTTCGACATGACCGAGCGGCCGGAGTGGGTCGAGGAATGCATGTGGCAGATCAACCAGGCGTTCTTCGAGGCGTATGAGCGCATCTACGACATCATCAAGATGGAGGACGGCGGCAGCGCGTTCCGCGCGTTCGCCATCTGGGGCCCCGGGAAGACGGCGAAGGTCCAGTGCGACGCCTCCGCTATGTTCTCGCCGGCCATGTTCGAACGGTTCGTGGTTCCGGCGCTGACAGAGCAGTGCGAATGGCTGGACTACTCGATGTTCCATCTGGACGGGCACCAGTGCATCCCCCACCTGGATTTGCTGCTGGAGATAGAGGCGCTGGACGCCGTCGAGTGGACGCCCGACCCTCAGGTACCCCCGCCCGCTGATCCGGAGTGGTACCCCATGTACCGCCGGATCCTCGAGGCGGGCAAGTCGGTCCAGGTCCTGCAAACAGGCCACGACCAACTCGCGCCGCTCCTGGACGCCATCGGCCCGAAGGGCGTGTATGTCATGACGGAGTTCGAGAGTGAGGCCGACGCCGAGAAGGTCGCCCGCATCGTCGAGCCCTACCGTTGACGCACCGTCCCCCCGCACGAGCTGCGAGGAATCGCCATGGAAACGAACGACCGTCTGCTGAACGAGCCGCTGGATGTCAGTTCCGTGTTCCGACGACCGGGCAACACGCTGTTTGTCCCCGCCCGGACGACGGACTTCGACGCCGCGACGGGCCGGGGCCGCCTGGAGTGCGAGCCCGTGGACCGTGCGGCCCAGGTCCACTTCAACCAGGTCAACTACGAGCCGGGCGAGCCGCACCACACGGAGTTCCCGCCGGCTTACGAGCAGCGCCCGGTAACGCCGTTCGAGCTGGCATTCGTAACGCCGCGCACGGTGCGCCTGCGTTGGCGGGCCGCCCGTGTGCCCCGAGAGACGGACGAGGAGCTGATGCTGGCCGGTCCCGTGCCGCGCGACGAGACCTGGGAGACGGAGGCCACCGCCGAGGGCGCCGCCTACACGAGTGCGGACGGAGTGACGGTGACTGTGCAGCGCGAACCATGGGGCCTGTCGCTGAATGACGGGGCCGGGCCGCTCGTGCAGACGGTCACGGCCCCTTCGCGCACGTATACGCCCTTCTGCTTCGTCCGGCGGCTGGACGATCTGCGCCGCCACGTGGCCGCTTCCTTCCCGCTGGCGCCGGACGAGAAGCTGTTCGGCTGCGGCGAGAGCTTCACCCGGCTGAACAAGCGGGGGCAGAAGCTGGTCCTGTGGCCCTACGATTCCTGGGAGTGCCAGGGGCGGGAGATGTACAAACCCATCCCGTTCTTCCTGAGCAGCCGGGGCTACGGCATGTTCCTGCACACGTCGGTGCCGGTGACCTTCGACTTCGGCCACACCAACGACGGCGTCTGCACCATCTTCACCGGCGACGACGAGCTGGACCTGTTCATCTTCCTCGGCGAGCCGAAACAGGTACTCGCCGAGTACACTGCCCTGACCGGGCGCAGCCCGACGCCGCCGTTGTGGAGCTTCGGCCTCTGGATGAGCCGCATCACCTACGACTCCGAGGAGCAGGTCCGCAGTGTGGCCTCCCGCCTGCGGCAGGAACGCGTGCCCTGCGACGTCATCCACCTGGACACGGGCTGGTTCGAGAAGGACTGGTGCTGCGACTACCAGTTTGCCCGGTCCCGCTTCGACGATCCGGAGGGCATGATCGCCGACCTGCGGGAGCAGGGCTTCCGGACGTGCCTCTGGCAGCTCCCCTACTTCACTCCGGCCAACCGGCTGTACGACGAGCTGATCGAGGATGACCTGGTGGTCAATGGCCCCGACGGCGGGCTGCCCACCGAGGACGCCATCCTGGACTTCTCCAACCCCGACGCCGTCGAGTGGTATCAGCAGAAGCTGGCGGGCCTGCTGCGCATGGGCGTGGGTGCCATCAAGGTGGACTTCGGCGAGGGCGCACCGCTGCACGGGCGCTATGCCTCCGGCCGGAGCGGTTTCTGCGAGCATAACCTGTATCCCCTTCGCTACAACCGGGCCGCCGCGGAGGTGACCCGCCAGGTCACCGGCGAGGACATCATCTGGGCGCGCAGCGCCTGGGCAGGCAGCCAGCGATACCCCGTGCACTGGGGCGGAGATGCGATCTCCACAGACAGCGGAATGGCGGCCACCTTGCGGGCGGGGCTCTCCTTCGGCCTCTGCGGCTTCAGCTTCTGGAGCCACGACGTGGGCGGCTTCACCGACGTGCCCGGCGAGGACCTGTATGTCCGTTGGCTGGCCTTCGGCGTGTTGACCAGCCACACGCGCTGCCACGGCCAGCCGCCGCGGGAGCCGTGGGAGTTCGCCGAAGGGCTCACCCGCGTCTTCCGCAGGACGGTCGAGCTGAAGTATCGCCTGATGCCGTACGTCTACGCCCAGGCGCGGGACTGCTCGGAGCGGGGACTGCCCATGCTGCGGGCGCTGTTCCTGGAGTATCCGGACGATCCGACCTCGTGGCTGGTGGAGGACGAATACCTGTTCGGCCGGGACCTGCTGGTGGCCCCGCTGCTGGAGGCCGGCGCGACGGACAGGCGCGTCTACGTGCCCCCCGGACGGTGGATGGGCTACTGGAGCGGGCAGTGCTACGACGGCGCCCGGTGGCACCAGGTCGAGGTGGGCGACGTGCCGGTGGTGCTGCTGGTGCGTGAGGGCGCCGCGCTGCCTACCGCCGGGCTCGCGCAATGCACCGATGAGATTGACTGGGGGCGTATCGAGCTGCACGCCTATCGGCGCCGCCCGGGCGAGGCCACGGGGCTGTTCTGCAGGCCCGACGACCACCAGGTGCGCAGGCTGAGGGTGCGCGTCGGAGACGACGGCTTCGAGCTGCTGGACGACCCGACCGGCGGAGAGGTGGACTGGACCATCCGCGGCGCGCCAGGCGGGCAGATTAACTGACCCGCGGCCCATTATCCTCCCGGTCGGCGTCGCCCTCCCCTTGAGTGCGCCTGCGGCACTCCGCGACTACGTCCGGGGGCACCAGCGCTATGGCCAGTGCAACCAGGCCCCCGACTATCAGCACATCATCCAGGTAGCCCAACAGGGGGATCCAGTCCGGGATCAGGTCCAGGGGGCTGAGCAGGTAGCCAAGGGCGGCGCCCAGCAGCAGTTTGGCAACCAGAGGCGTGCCCGGATCCTGTAGGAC
>JAWOCH010000077.1:0-4762 GCA_046483865.1 Candidatus Brocadiia bacterium
GTAGAGTCCGATCCGGCCCTTCAGCCCGTCCACTATGCCCCGTACAGCTCGCATCATGAGTGAGGACTCCCCTGGCGGCCTCGCCCTGCGCCCGGCAGCCGGCCGACCAGCCAGCCGGCCACCAGGTAGCACCCCGCCGCGACGGCGAATGCCGCGGTGAACCCCCGATGCACGGCCACCAGCACGGCCAGCGGCGAGGCGGCCACCGAGGCGAAACCGTTCACCGCCCATGCCCACGGCACCAGCCCCGGCCGCGCCCCGCCCAGCGCCCGCAGACCCCCGGGGAATGGCCAGCCCATCAGGAACGCCGCCGGCGCCGCCAGCAGCACCGCCGCCCCCACGCGCCACGGCAGCGGTGCGCCGGACAGCCACGCGAACGCCCGGTCCAGCCCGAACGCGTAGAAGAACGCCAGGGCGGCGATCCCCAGCGTCGCCGCCCGTATCGCCCGCGCAGGCCGGGCCCCCACAAGCCGGCTCAGGGCGCTGCCCAACCCGCTGAACACCAGGAAGGAACTCAACACCACCGCCGCCGAGTACACCGGATCGCCCAGGAAGCGCGTGAACTTCAGCAGGCAGACCATCTCCAGCATCATGAACCCCAGGCCGAGCAGCGTGAAGTAGCCCAGCGTCGGCGCACGTCCGCCGGGCGCCGCCCGCCGCAGCCACAGCAACGGCAGCAGGATCAGCGCCGCCCCTACCACGATGGCCTGCGCGAGCGCCACGACCAGCACCACGTATCCCAGCTCCAGCCGCGTCAGCCACTGCCGCCCGTAAGCACGCCAGAAGCGCGGCAAACTGCTCCAGCGGAAGAAGTTGTAGAAATACGGGCTGTCATCGGTCGCCGGGCGCACGTCGAAGGCCCATTCCCGGAAGAACCGGTCCCGGTCCTCCGAAAGCAACTGCAGCGCGGCGTGGTGGAAGTAGGAGTAGAGTTGGCCGGGCGGGCCGTCCACTTCGTTCACCTGCTCGGCGTAGGTCACCTCCGGGCAGGGCGCCCACTCGATGTCCATCGCCAGCGCGGCGGCGGCATCCCGAAGCGCCGCGCACCGCTCCGGCCCCGGCGGCCGGGCGAAGGCGACGGTGGTGGCCGCCAGCAGGTTGCGCACCTGGGCCAGTTGACGTCCCGGCGCGGCCGTCCCGTTGCGCTCAAGGGCTGCCCGCAGCGTGGCGAGCAGCTTCACGTTGTCGCGGGGCGGGTCCTGCACGCCGCGCGTCACCGCCACCACCCCCGTCGGGCTGAGTCTGCGCAGGCAAAGCGCCAGCCCCTCGACGGTCAGCAGGAAGCCCTCGTGCAGGCTGCGCAGCCCGCTCGCGCCGGCGGCCGGGCTCTCTGCCGTGACGATCTGGATCAGGTCGTAGCGCTCTTCGGTCCCTTCCAGGTAAGCGCGCAGCCCTTCGCAAACCACGCCCACGTCGGGGCCGTGCAGCACGTCCCCTGATTGCCTGGCCAGCGGCCCGCGCAGCAGTTGCACGACTTGCGGATTCGGTTGGACGACGGTCACGTGCCGGGCGCCCATCCGGCGGGCCAGCCATACGTTCGCTCCGCCCGCTTCGCCGAGAAGCAGCACGCGCGGCTCGTCAAGCATCCGATACGGCACCGACATGGGCGTGTGGTCCAGGATCTCCGCCTGCTCGGCCGCCTGAATGCGCAGCACGGTTGCCACCTGGTGGCCGTCGGCCAACAGCGCGTACTGTGGCGGAGGCGGCGCGGCGGCGGTCAGCCCGGCGAACATAACCGTGTGCAGCAGCGGCGAGGCGTAGACGTCCAGCCGAGCGCGCGGGCTCGTGCGGGTCAGCAGGCGCCGCGCGCTGCCCTGTCGCTCCCAGCGCTTGAGGGTCGCCAGGTCTTTATACTGATCGATCCGCAGCTCTACCGGCATGAACGCCGCGTGCGCGGTCAGGGCCATCGCAACTGCGCCCGCCGCTGTCAGTCGGAGCCCCCGCCCGGCCCACAGGAGCGCAGACGCGATCCCGAGGGCCGCTGTCGCATAGAGCAGCCTTTCGGGCGGCAATGCGAACATGAGCCCGACGGCCAGCGCGGCGCCCAGCCCGCTGCCGAGCAGGTTCGCCCCGTAGACCAGGTGCACGTTGCCCTTGAAGCGCATGAGCGCCAGGCCGATGACCGTCGCCGCCAGGAAGAAAGGCACGAACATCAGCAGGTCGTGGGCGACCATCAGACCGGCCTGCCGACTGCTGTAGAGCACGTAGCGCACGTCCAGCGGCAGCATCTCGGCCAGCCACACGGCGATGGGGACGGAGAGGGCGAACAGGAGGGTCAGCCCCGTGGACCAGTCCCGGAAGCGACGCAGCAGCCGGCGCCCAACCAGCGTCAGCAGCGTTCCGCTGGCTCCGAAACCCAGCAGGGCCGTGCTGATGACCAGATAGGCGAAGTGATGCCAGCGCGCCACCGCGAAGCAGCGCATCAACGACAGCTCCAGCGCGATCACCGCCCCCGAGAGAAGCAACACCGCCAGCATCTCGCGTGGGCCGCACCGGGCATCTGTGTGCTCGTAGTCAGCCATGCAATCGGGCTGCCGCAGATGGGCAAGCGGGGGCCGTGCTACTCGCCCTGCTGGACACGGCCGGTCATGGGCACGAATCGCACCGCCAGGACGGACTTGCTGCGCACGTTGCCGTCGGCGTCCTTCGTCACCAGGATCAGACGTTGGACCTCGAAGACGCCTCCCACGGGGATGACCATTCGCCCGCCGGGCTTGAGCTGGTCCAGCAGCGGCGGGGGCACGTGCCCGGCGGCGGCCGTCACGATGATGGCGTCGAAGGGCGCGTGTTCCTCCCAGCCGTAGTAGCCGTCCCCGTGCTTGACGGCAACCGTGTCGTAGCCCAGCCTGTCCAGCCGCCGGCGGGCGCTCTCGGCCAGTTCCTCGATGATCTCGATGGTGTAGACGTGTGGGGTGATCTCACTGAGCACGGCCGCCTGGTAGCCGCTGCCGGTGCCGACCTCCAGCACCTTGTCCCCCGGCTCCAGCTCCAGCAGGTCGGTCATGTAGGCGACGATGTAGGGCTGGGAGATGGTCTGCCCTTCGCCGATGGGCAGAGGGCGGTCATCATAGGCCGCGCCCCGGCCTCCCGGTGGCACGAAGAGGTGCCGCGGAACGTGGCGCATGGCGGCGAGCACACGCTCGTCCTCCACCTCCCGGCGGGCAATCTGCGTGCGCACCATGCGGCGGCGCTCCTCAGCCCTTTGCTCGAACCGCGGCCGTGCCCACTGGAGCGGCTCGCCGTCCGCGGCCGTTGCCAGTTCGGTATCCGCGGGGACCGCTGCTTCGGTCGCCGGCGCGGAGGGAGGAGCGGGCGTCGGCTCCTGTTCCTCGCAGCCCGGCCATAGCGCAAGGAGTGCGCACAACGCAACGCCGGCAAGCATGAGCGCGCGCCGCGAGTGTCGGTGCATCTGCTCTGCCCCCGAACCGAGTGATGCTGTCTACATGGTAGCGGCACCGTCAGCCGCCCGCAATCCCTGCCTCTGCCTCCACGAACAGAATGGTGCCGCCGACCACCCCCAGAGGCAGGAACACGGCGCCGACGAACGGTATCCCCAGCAACAGCATCAACACGACGCCCAACCCCATCATCTCCCACAGGTTGCGCCTGGCGAAGCGCAGCCGGCGGCGTATCCGCATCCGGCGTCGCTCCATCGGCGGATCGGTGAACTCCAGCGAAAGCAGCACGCCCGACAGACCAAACGCCACCACCGTCGTCACCGGCACCAACAGCACGCCCAGCAACAGCACCACCACCTCCAGCGCCAGCAGCAGCGCCGTCAACCGCACTACGCGCCATAGATCGTTCAGCAGCCCCAGCAGACTGAACGGCTCCTCCTCAACCTGACCCGCCAGTCTCCGCTCGACGCCCGCCGAAAGGACCTCGTAGAACGGCGCCGCCACGGCCATGCAGACCGCCGTGTACGTGAACACCAGCGCCAGGAAGAAACCGAGCCCCAAGGACACCGTCAGCACCACGCGCACCACCGTGCGCCACCAGGCGCCCGGCTGGATCATCAGGCCCACCACGTCGTCTACGAACACCAGCGCCGCCGTCAGTGCCACGGCGTAGAGCACGAGGCAGATCAGGAACGGCGCTATGGCCGTCAGCGCCAGGCGCCGCTCCGACAGCAGCAGCCGCGCGGCGCGGAAGGGATAGCCCAGGCCCCGCGCAAACCGAACCGGCGCGCTGATGACTCCTCGCGGCTGCATGGTGCCCTCCGAAGGTGGATCGCAGGCTGGATGATAGCGCATAGGGGTCCGGCCGGAAACTGGGCTCGGCCGCGCCGCCGCCATTTCGGCGCAGGTCAAGGCGCGAGGCCGCAGGCGTGCCCCTGAGGCACTTCAAGGCCGAGCAACGCAGAGATGCGTCGCAAATGGCGCCGGCCCAAAGGGTTGGGGCGTCGCGGGGCCATCTGCGGCGTCGGGGCTCCTCCGGGATGCTCGAACGCATCACCATCGTCGCGCCTCCTTGCATATGGCCCCGCGACGCTCCCAACGCGGCCAGATCCAGTTTCCGGCCGGACCCCTAGGAGCGTACCGCGAGAGCCGCGTGCCGTCAAAGGGAGCCTGCGGGGTCATTCAATTCTCTGACTGAACCGACCTGAACTGCCGAGTTGCTGCCCGAGAAGGGACCTGGCCTATGTGGCACGGCCGCCCTCGGCCGTGATCCGTCTTCTGCCCCCAGCCGAGGGCGGCTGGGCTACACACTGTGCGGGTTCTGGGCCGGGGGAACGTGCGCTGCTGACGACTTTTGAATGACC
>JAWOCH010000155.1:0-3324 GCA_046483865.1 Candidatus Brocadiia bacterium
GAGGGTAGCCCCGAACCGGTCCACGAAGACCTCTACAACGAGATCGGCGTGGTGCGCTCCGTCCAGCGCGGCCGGTGGCACTACGTCGCCTTCCGCCATACCCGGCAGGCGCTGGAGCGGATGCAGTCGGGCGAGCTGGAGGTGGCCGTCAACAGCATGATGCGTCCGTCCGCCAACATGGGCGTGCTGAACCACGCCCACTACTACGACCCCGACCAGCTCTACGACACCGCGCAGGACGCCTGGGAGCAGATGAACCTGGCCGGGCTGCCGCGCTATGCCGACGTTCTCGAGGAGATGAAGGAACGGCTGGCGCGTTACACGGACTCCTTCGAGCATCCGTTCCCCCCGGAGCCCGACCCCTTCGTGCTGTCCGAGCAGTATCGCCGACTGGTGCGCAACGCGCGCGAGCGGCTGACCGTGGCCGACGTCGGCTACTTCCACGAGCACTACTGGTGACGGCTGTGACTCCGCGGGCCGTGAGAAGGAAGGGGCAATAAGGCATGCCGCCGAACCTGCTGTTCCTCTACACCGACGAGCAACGCTTCGACACGATGGGCGCCTACGGCAACCGCCGCATCGAGACGCCCAACCTGGACCGGCTCGCGGAGACCTCGACGGTCTTCGACGAGGCATACGTCACCCAGCCGGTCTGCACGCCGTCGCGCTCGACGCTGCTGACCGGCCTCTACCCCCACACCAACGGCTGCCTGGCCAACAACGTGCCCCTGCCGGCGGACGTGCCCTGCCTGCCGCAGATACTGCCGCGCGGCGTCTACGCGACCGCCCACCACGGCAAGTGGCACCTGGGGGACGAGATATTCCCCCAGCACGGCTTCCAGCACTGGCGGGCCATCGAGGACATGTATCGTGGCTACTACAGCCCCGGGCGCTGTCGGGAGAAGCTGTCGCACTACCAGCGCTGGCTTCAGCAGGAGCGGGGCGTCGAGCCGCCGGAGGGCAGCGATCACCTGAACCGGTCCCAGGTCGCCCGCCTGCCCGAGGAGTTGAGCAAGCCGGCCTACCTGGCGCAGGAGGCGTCCCGGTTCATCCGCGCCAACCGCGGGCGCCCGTTCGTGCTCTACGTCAACTTCCTGGAACCGCACATGCCCTTCACCGGCCCGCGCGACGGGCAGTACGATCCGGCCGAAGTCCCGCTGCCGGACAACTTCGAGGCCGCCCCCGGGCCGGCGCAGCCGTTGAAGGCGCGCTCGAACCATCTGCGGTGGTCGTCCCGCTTCGAGACCGAGGAGGACTGGCGGGCGCTGATCGCGCGCTACTGGGGCCTGTGCAGCCAGGTGGACACCCACGTGGGCACCATCCTCGACGCGCTCGAGGAGTGCGGCCTGACCGACGAGACCATCGTCGTCTACACCTCCGACCACGGCGACATGATGGGCAGCCACCAGCTTGCGGCGAAGACGGTGATGTACCAGGAAGCGGTGCGCGTGCCGCTGATGGTGCGCCTGCCCGGCCAAACGGAAGGGCGCCGCGTGCGCGGCCCCGTCAGTCAGATTGACCTGGTGCCGACGCTGCTGGACCTGATGGGCGCGCCCCTGCCGGACCACCTGGAGGGCAAGAGCCTGCGCGCCGCCCTCACCGGCGAGGTCGAGGCACTCACAGAGGACATCTTCATCGAGTGGAACGGCGTCGAGGGCTATGATCCCAAATGGCAGGTGCCCGGCGCCGACGAGCAAGAGGTCAAGGCGTCCTACCACGACCCCGTGCGCACGATCATCACGCCCGACGGCTGGCGGTTCAGTTGCAGCCCGCTGGGCGAGCACGAGCTGTACAACCTGCGCGAAGACCCCGGCGAGACCGTCAACCTGGCCATGCAGGAGCAGCACCGGCCCGTCATGCGCGAACTGTGCGGGCACATCGCCGCCTGGCAGGAACGCACCGCCGACCACGTCGAGCTGCCCGAACTCTGAGCCCCTGGAGCCGCCGCCCATGCCCGACCGAGTGACCGTGTACCCTGCGCCCGAAGGAGTCGAACCCTCCCCGGACTACCGCCTGCGCGCCGACGGGCGGGAGGTCTTCGTCCACCACTGCCCGGCGGCCAGCTATGCACTGCTCTCGCTGACGGGGGCGGCGGAGCTGGAGGTCGAGCCGTCCTTTGCATTCGAGAAAGTCGTCGTGCGACCCCTGAGCAGCGGCATAACTCCGCGCATGGAGGACGGCCTGGTTGGCCTCACGCTGAAGGAACCGGCGAAGCTGAGCGTGGAACTGGACGGGGATCTGTCCCGGCCGCTGTTCATCTTCGCCGACCCGCCGGATGAGGACGCCCCTTCCCCGGACGCGCCGGGCGTGCGGTTCTTCGAGGCCGGCCGAGTGCACGAGCCGGGTCTCATGGAGCCTGGCAGCGGAGAGACCATCTACATTGAGGGCGGCGCGGTCGTGCGCGGCGCCGTGTTGGCCGAGTCGGCCGAGGATGTCACCGTCCGCGGGCGGGGAGTGCTGGACGGCAGCGCCTTCGTGCAGACCGGCCGCGACAGGGGCCCGTGGCTGCTGCGGTTCATGGACTGCGAGGGCGTGCGCGTGGAGGGCATCGCGGCGGTGATGAGCCCGCGCTGGACCATGCCCTGCATCGGCTGCCGCGACGTGCTGGCCGACGGGGTCAGGATCATCACGCGCGGCGTGGGCCACGACGGCATTGACTTCGTCGGCTGCCGGGACGCCACCGCCCGCGACTGCTTCATCCGCACCGACGACGACTGCGTGGCGGTCAAGGCCAGCACCTACCGCGACCAGTGCGGCGGCCAGGACGTCAGCGGCATCCGCGCGGAGGGCTGCGTGCTGTGGGACGGCCTGCCGGGCAACGCGCTGGAGATAGGCT
Organism: Candidatus Brocadiia bacterium; assembly: GCA_046483865.1. Lineage (GTDB taxonomy): Bacteria > Planctomycetota > Brocadiia > SM23-32 > SM23-32 > JAWOCH01. Next base: position 2,837 of record JAWOCH010000155.1, read on the forward strand.
ACGAGACGCGCTGCGACCGGATGGACGACATCGCCTTCCGCGACTGCGACATCATCCACGCCGAGTGGGAGGGCTACAGCAGCGGCGCCGCACTGAGCATCCACAACGGCGACCGCGCCACCATCACCAACGTCCTCTACGAGGACATCCGCGTCGAGGACGCCCAGCAGAAGCTCATTGACCTGAAGGTGACCCTGGACAGGTACTCCCGCGACGAGGAGCGTGGCCACGTGCGCGGCGCCACGCTGCGTAACATCCACGTGGTGGACGGCCCTTTCCCGCCGTCCATCATCCAGGGCTACGACTCCGACCACACGGTCGAGGACGTGACCATCGAGAACCTGACCGTGCGCGGCCGCCCCGTTGCCGACTGCGCCGCGGCGAAGCTGGTCATAGAGAAAGCCCGCCCCCCGCGCTTCGTCGTGCCCGGGCAGCAGCGCGCCACTTGATAGGGTTCTGTGGCGCGGCGTATACTCGGCCGGCAGACG
>JAWOCH010000181.1:0-9434 GCA_046483865.1 Candidatus Brocadiia bacterium
GCCCGGAGGAGAACCGCCCCGCCGACGGGAAGCGGGACAGCGAGCTGCCGCCGGGCGAGCACCCATTGGTGGCCTTGCACCGGCTGGTGGAGCTGGCCGCCGGCATCCAGCAGGCCGTGCCCTCCCTGGCCGTAGTGGGCACCGGCTACAGCTACCTGCGCGCGCTGATGCCCCCGGTGGCGGCGGGAGTCGTGCGCAGCGGGGGGGCACGCATCATCGGGTTGGGCCGCCAGGGGCTGGCATACCCCGAGTTCGCGCGGGATGTACTGAGAGCAGGCGTCATGGCCCCCGACAGGTGCTGCATCACCTGCGGCCTGTGCAGCGAGCTGCTGCGTCGGGGCGGGCCGGTCGGTTGCCCGGTCCATGACGCGGAGGTCTACCGGCCGGTTCTGCGACGCGCGCGCCAGCGCGAGTCGGGCTGACTCCTTGACAATGCTCAGGGCGTTGGGCTACAACAGTGGACAACTGCAGGAAAGCTGTGCGGCTTCCACAGAGGAGCAGTCATGGCCAGCATAGTGTTGGTCTGCCCGTCCTGCGGGCGGAAGCTGGAGACGTCCGACAGGAACATCGGGCGCGACGGCCAGTGCCCCTCCTGTGAGACGATCTTCGAGATATCCGGCCCCTACCGCGGCGGAGGGGGCGGCGCCGTCGCGACGGCGGAGGGTAGCTGGCTGGAGAGCGCCCCGGCTGAATACCGCGAGACCTCTGCCGTGAGTGCCGCCCTGGCCGTATTCATCGGGCTGGTGGTGTTGAGCGGCATTACCTCGCTGCCCTGGACGCGGAACCCACTGGGGCAAGCGGGGAGCTTCATCGCGCAAGAGAAGCTGCACATTCTGACCGTCTCAGTCGCCTGCTGCGCTTTCCTGGTGACCGCCGCCCTGACGCACAAAAGCCTGCTGCCCGGCGTCCTTCTCAGTGGGGCGTGGGCCACGGTGGTACTGATCTGGGTCGGCGGCCTCCTGTACGGGCTGGAGACATATGCGAAGAGGCTGACCGCGGTGAGCGCCTTCCAGAACGTCGTGACGAACTTCACGCCGGCTTCCGGCCTCTATGTCGCCCTTATCGTGTCTTTCCTTCTGGTTGCCGTCTGCCTCTATGCCTACTCCAGGTTCAAGGGAGTCGCCAACCTGCGTCACTTCGTGCTGGTGGCGGTCCTGGTCCAGCTGCTGGCCGTGCTGGCGGGGGCAGCCGTGCTGTATCTGCACGGCTACGCCGAGGTCAGCAGGATCGGGGAGGCCGCTCTTTGATCCCGCCGCCCGAGCGGGTTCACTCCATGCCGTAGAACTCCTGCGCGTTCTGGTGCATGATGCGCTGGGCCACCCGCCGGGCCGTCGGCACGTCGTACTCTGAACTCTCGACCTTGCGCTCCAGGACGTTGGCCACGCCGCGGCGCGCCTGCTGAGCGTATCCGACGGTATTGAAGGGCAGCCCCGTGTCGCCGCCGAAGGCGAACAGCTTGTTGTGCGGCACTGTGGCGAGCCATTCATCCAGCGTCCGCTCCATGTGACGCGGGCTCATAGACCATGCCCAGCACAGATCCAGCCACACGTTGGGGAACTCCTTCCCGATGGCAGCGGTCACTTCGCTGAACGGCCAGCCGGCGTGGAACAGGTCGAAGCGCACGGCCCTGTAGCGCTGCAGGATGGGGATCAGCGCGGCCGGATCCCCCTGCGGGAGACTACCGTAGTTGCCCGCCAGATAGCCGGTGTGCATCTGCACGGGAAGCCCGAAGTCGGCAGCGCGCGCCACAAATCGGTGGAAAAGGTAGTCGTGCACGGGCCGAAGCTCGGCCTGCCGCCCCTGCATCAGCGCCTCGAACGCCCGTTCGGCCTCCGCATGGGACGAGTTCTCGAATGACAGGTCCCGCAGATAGGGCAGTCCGCACTTCATCGCCGCCAGCTTGCCGGCTTCCTGCGCCTTCTGCGTGTAGTCGTCCAGCGCCCGGTTCAGCTCGTCGAGGCCGTTTATGTCCGCCTGCAGCGCTTGCCCGAAGTTGCGGACCCCCTCGCGGGAGGAGACCACCAGAATGCCGTCGTAGCGCAGAGCCTGGCCGAACCCGGGCGGATGGTTCTCGCCCGTGAACGCCGCCAGACTGGTCGGGCAGTCCCAGCACGGGTCATTCACAGTCCAGCGGATGCCCGCTGCTTCGAGCAGGTCGTCGTAGACCTGCCGGGGCGACCTCTCGTCCATGAACTCCCGTAGAAGCCGCGTGATCTGGGAGGCGTTCTCCAGCGTGAAGTCCGTATCCAGTATCGTGCGGCAGGCCAGTTCGGTTGCCTGTCCGTAGCCCGTGGTGCGCACCGAGGCCCACAGCTCGAAGAACTCCCCGTCCGTCAGCTTCTCCACTCCGCCACTGATCCCGCCCGGGCCGGCTGCCGTCACCAGGTCGGCGTCCGCATAGCCGGTCAGCAGGCGGTAGGTGGCCTCGTCGGCGCAGTCTTCGACGCCGCTGAAGCCATGCTGATGCTCGTGGTTGTCGAACAGCGGCTCGGCCATCACGTAGTCGCGTATCTCGCTCATCTTCGCCCTTCCGCGGATTCGGTGGATGCGCGCCGCAGGCATATTAGCGCGCCGGGATGATGCCGTCCAGGGGGCGGGACGCGAAAAAAAGGCCCGGCGACCGTGGGCCGCCGGGCCGGATGCGCATGCCGAAGCGCGCCTGCGTCAGAACTTGAACATCAACTGCCAGCGCAGGAACAACGCCTCGTCGGTGTCGTCAATGTAGAAGCTCTCCGGATGGAAATACTCCGCCCACAGGTGGCCGGAGATGTACTTGTTGAAGGTGTGGCTCAGCCGCGCCATCAGCAGGTGGCCGCGCGTGTAGCCGGTGTCGAAGATGGGCATCGTGGGAACGTTGAAGTTCTCGTTGGCGCGCACGTAGCTGTAGTCCAGGTCCACGCAGGAGTTCTCACCTGGATGGACGCTGGTTCCCAGCGTGTAGCGCTGCAGGTTGGTGTACTGACCGGGCAGGCCTGTCTCCGGTGCCAGCGTATACACGTAGAGTTCGCTCCAATGCGGCCAACGTGCCAGGACGGGGTCCCAGCCCTCGAAGGCGCTGGTTGAGGGGTCGTCGCCGGACAGATACTCGAACCCGGCGTGCACGCGGGGCTGCCACTTCGCGTCGGGCCAGGTGTGGCCCAGATCGCCGCTGAAGCCGAACGCCTTCCGGGTGGCAGTGCCCTGCCGTCCCCACTGGCCGGCCGCCTCGGCGTAGTAGTCCCAGTTGCCTTCCAGCTTGCCCTGTGCCAGACCGCCTACGGTGTGGACGATGCGGTTGCGCAGACTCGGATTAGTCTGCACGTCCTCGTCCTTGTAGATGTAGTAGGCGTTCAGCTCATGGGGGGCGAAGTGCTTGTTAACCAGGTAGGTGCCGAACACGGTGGTGTCGAATGCCGAGGTCGGGCTTTCCGTCTCGTTCAGGGGTCGGATACGCTTCTGGAACGCCTTGTTGTTGATGTAGAAGACGTCCAGGTTCGAATCCCACTCGTCCAGGTGGACAGTCGCCTTGATGGCGTCCTGGTAGATGGTTCGCGACCCATCCAGGGGGGTACCGTCCAGGATGACGAACCCCCGCCCGTAGACCATGTCCTGGCGACCCACGCGCAAGGAAACAGGAGCGCCGCCGATGCGGGCCCAGTCCACGTACAGGTTGTCCAGAACCACCTCATCCCAGGTGGGCACCGTTCCGCCGAGCAGGCCCCTCTGGGCGAAGTACCGGGGCTCAGTGGTAATGCGCGCGTAGACGCTGAGCTGCTCCTCAATGTCCAGCGCCTCTGCCAGGTCGGCCCTGCCCCAGACGCGGCCGCGGATACGGAAGAAGTGCGACACGTCGTTCGCCTCGTTGAGCAAGGTCAACACGTTCTCGGTGTAGACGCCGCGCAGGCGCAGGTCACCGCCCCACTCGAACCAGTCGGCGGGGTGCTTGACGTCCTCGATCCACTCGCTGAAGGTCTTCTCGGACGGCGCCAGCTCCGGTGGGCGTGGCTCGCCCTCGTACAACTCCGCCGGCCCGCTCTCGCGCACGTCCGCCTCCTGCTCCGTCTCGGCGGCCATGGCGGGAGCCAGCACACAGACCAGCCCAACTAACAGACACAGAACGAAAGCCCGTCTCCTGTTCACATCTGCCCTCCTGCTGAAGCCGTAAGGCGCTATGGTCCCTGGGGGCGTACTGCCGTCATGGGAACCTTGCGGGCCCTTTGGTCAGACTCTCTCCCAACGAACAAGGGGCGGATTTTAGCGTTTGACAGGGGGTTGATGCAAGCATTTTCCGGTTTCTATGGCTATACGGAAGAGGAGCCTGTGGCGGCGGGAAATCCTTGACAGACGCCGCCACCGTTGCGCAGAATACCATCGGTTCACGCCGGCAGGCAGCCCACCGGCGTCACCAGCATGCTCCCGCAGGAGATGCATATGGAACCCCGGAAGGTTCTGCTTGTGCTGGCCTATCTGCTGACGGTCGGTCTGCTGGCCTACCGGGGCTGGAGGGCGACAAAGGACACGTCCGACTACCTGGTGGCCGGTCGCAGCACGAATTCCCTGGTGGTTGCACTCTCCTACGGGGCCACCTTCGTGAGTGCGGCGCTCATCCTGAGCGTGGGTGGCCTGGCGGCCCGGGTCGGCATGAGTCTGCTGTGGCTGCCGTTTGCGGCAGTGCTGGTTGGTGTTTTCATCGGCTTCGTGGTGCTGGGCGGTCGCACGTGCGGCATGGGGCGGCGTCTGGATGCGCAGACCTTCCCGGAACTGCTGGGGCGGCGCTACGGCAGTCGGTTCATCCAGGTGTTTGCCGGGCTGCTCATCTTGGTGCTCATGCCTCTCTTCGCCGCCGTCGTGCTGGTGGCGGGGGCGGAGGCGATGGCCCGGCATCTGCCTCTCGACTACGGGGCGGCGGTGCTGGTGTTGGCCGCTTTCGTCGGCCTGTGTGTCGCGCTCGGCGGACTGAAGGGCGTCATGTCGGCCCATGTCCTGCAAGGCGGCATTGTGTTCGTGCTGGTGGCTCTGCTGGTCGTTGCTGTTCACCGCCAGCTTGGGGGCGTAACCGACGCTCACCAGGCCCTGGCCGGCCTGGCACCGCTGGTGCCGGACGAGATGCAGGCACTGGGCCACCGCGGCTGGACCGCTATGCCCGAGTTCGGCTGGGGCGCCCGTCGCTACGAGCTTTGGTGGACCGTGGTGTCCGGCATCGCCCTGGGGTTGGGCGTCGGCATGTTGGCCCAGCCACAGCTCGTGCTGCGCTTCATGGCGGTCAAGGGGCGCAAGCAACTGCGCCGGGCCGTTGTCTTCGGCGGCGTGTTCGTGTCAGTGGTGTTGGGAGGGGTGGTCGTTGTCGGCAGCCTCTCTAACGCGTATTTCGCGGAACAGGGCGAGTTGCTTGTGGGCCGACCGCTGCGCAAACTGGAGCCGGCGGGCAACCTTCTCCTGCTGCAACTGGCGGAGAAGCGGCCCGGCGGAACGTGGGCGCCCCTGCATGACGAACAGGGAAGACCACGCACCGTCCGCGGCAAGCGGCAGATGATGGCTTCCACCGTCACAGGCCCACCAGCGGGGTTCGGCGCTCCTCCCCCGGCGCCGGCGAACCCTAATCCCCTGGCCAACGCGGTTATGCGCACTCCGGACGGCGGCACCATCGAACTGTGCCAGGCCCGCGCTCTGGCCCTCCACTACGCGGGGGGCAAACCGGAGCGGATCATCCCCACTTACGTGGAGCAGGCCATGCCGGAGTTGACAGGGATGCTGGCGATGATCGGACTGATTGCGGCGGCGATGGGCGCCCTGGCGAGCCAGGTCCACGTGCTGGGGGCCAGTATCGGGCATGACCTCTGCGGGCAGTTCACCGGCTCTCGGCGCGGAAGCCCTCTCACCGCGCGGGTGGGCGTGCTGTTTGGCACAGCAGTAGCCGCCGGCATCGCATTCCACTGGCCAGACAGCGCCGTCCTCGCCCGAGCAGCGGCCATTTTCTCCGCCCTTTGCGCGTGCGCATTCCTCCCGGCGTACGTGGGCGGCCTGTTCTGGCGGCGCATGACACGAGCCGGTGCGGCTGCCTCGATGGTGACGGGCTTACTGGCCGGTGGGCTGTGGCTGCTGCTTGTGAAGGCAGAGGAGGCCGGCGCCATCGGCCTGGCGCAGAAGGTGACCGGTGGGCACGAAAGCATCCTCCACGGCCAGCACAACTGGCCTGCAGTGCATCCTGTACTGATTGCGCTGCCGATTGCAGTCGTGGCGGCGGTGGCAGTCTCGCTGCTGACGGCGCCGCCGGACCCGCAGCACGTGGCGCTCTGCTTCGGCGACGGGGAGAAGGAGCCGGATTGAACGAGCCAGCGAAGACCCTCCGGGGCTGCGCGCAACCCCAATCACAAGGCCAATCTGGCCCGCCACTTAGGGTCAGCCGAACAAGAAAACGCTTGACATGGCCCGGCTTTCTGTGAAGAATGTCTCACCGATTTCCGTCTGTCAGAGGAGGGAGCCGCATGTTGGGCATTGAAGATGGATGGGTGATCTGGGCCTACCTGCTGTGCATCCTCAGCTCCATCCTCTGTGTGATCTACGGCGCCGCCACCTGGAACAAGGGCGAGGAGCCGGTCACGCAGGAGGACGTGGACTGGGCGCAGGAGGAGAAGGAAGACATCGAGGAGACCCTGTGAGGGCCGTGGCGCCTGCCGGCGCGCAGTCCGTCCTTGCACCTGCGTCCGCCCGACACCGACCATAGAGCGGAGGAGCACAGATGCAGTTATACGAGATTCTCGTCGTGGTCGTCTACCTGATGGCCGTCGGCTACCTGGGCTACCGCGGCTGGCGCCGCACCCAGACGGCCGCCGACTACCTGGTCGCCGGCCGGAGCATCCACCCCTTTGTGATGGCCCTTTCCTACGGGGCGACATTCATCAGCACCTCGGCCATCGTCGGCTTCGGCGGAGTGGCCGGCCTGTTCGGCATGAGCCTGCTGTGGCTGACCTTCCTCAACATCTTCGTGGGGATCTTCATCGCCTTCGTCTTCCTGGGCGGCCCAACGCGCAAGATGGGCCACCACCTGGACGCACACACCTTCCCCGAGCTGCTGGGCCGACGCTACAACAGCAAGTTCATCCAGGTCTTCGCCGGGCTGATCATCTTCCTCTTCATCCCCCTCTACTCGGCCGCCGTGCTGATCGGCGGCTGCGAGTTCATCGCCACCAAACTGGGCATTGACTACAACGTTGCCCTGTTCGTGTTCAGCGTGATCATCGCCGTCTACGTGGTGGTGGGAGGCCTGAAAGGCGTCATGTACACCGACGCGCTCCAGGGCGGCATCATGTTCCTGGGCATGATCATCCTGATCGGCTTCACCTACAGCAAGCTGGGCGGCGTGACACCTGCGCACAGGGAGCTGAGCGGCATGTCCGGCCTGGTGCCGGGCAGTCTGGCCGCCATAGGTCACCAGGGCTGGACGGCCATGCCCCCGTTCGGATGGGGTGACTTGAAGTACAACCTGTGGTGGATCGTCGTCTCCACCATCACCCTCGGTGTGGGCATCGGCGTGCTCGCCCAGCCGCAACTCGTCGTGCGTTTCATGACCGTCCGCAGCAAGAAGCAGCTCAACCGCGCCGTGCTGGTCGGCGGCATCTTCATCCTGGTCATGACCGGCGTCGCCTTCACCGTGGGCAGCCTGTCCAACGCCTACTTTGCCAGCTACGGCAGGGCCTTCACCGGCACCGTGGCCAAAACCGTGGACCAGGACAAGGGCCAGGCCATCCTGCATCTGGCAGCCCAGAACGCGGAAGGCGATTGGGAGAACATCTTCGGCGATGACGGCGAACCCAAGATGGTCCCCGTCGTGCTTGACGACGAGCGGCCATATACCGATGCTGTGGTTGGCTCCGGCGAGGACGCCAAACGAGTGGCACAGGGGCGCAGCATCTCCGTAGTCTACGCCGGAGGCAACCCCGACCAGATCATACCCACCTACATCACCCAGGCCCTGCCGGACTGGTTCGGGTTGCTGTTCCTGCTCACGCTGCTGGCGGCGGCCATGAGCACGCTGTCCAGCCAGTTCCACGCCCTGGGCACCAGCATCGGGCGGGATGTCTACGAGCAGTTCACGGGCTCGCACGAGAAGAGCATCGGCGTCACCCGCGTGGGCATCATCATCGGCATCGTGATAGCAGTGATCATCAGCTACTACTCCCGGGGCGGCTACATCATCGCCCGGGCGACGGCCATATTCTTCGGCCTGTGCGCTTCCGCCTTCCTGCCGGCCTACGTGGGCGGGCTGTTCTGGAAGCGCATGACACGCGCCGGGGCGATCAGCTCCATGGTGGCGGGCTTCGCCGTCAGCGGGTTCTGGCTGCTGCTGGTCAAGGCAAAAGAGGCCGGCGCCATCGGCCTGGTCCAGAAGATCACCGGCGGCAACCCCAGCATATTGCACGGCCATCACAACTGGCCGGTGGTTGACCCCCTTGTGGTGGCTCTGCCGCTTTCCATCATCGTTGCCGTGGTGGTCTCGCTGGCAACCCAGCCGATGGAGAAGGACTACGTGGACTACTGCTTCGGCGGCCCGAAGCCCGGTCCGGAGGCTTCCGAACTGGACGAACCGGCCGAGACCGAGTAGAACATAGACGCGACCAACCGTCGCACGAGCGCCGCGGGCGACCGCCGCACGGGGTCGCCCGCGCGCTTGTCTGTCCTACCCCAGAGGCCGCACAGCAGATATGGACACCGAAACCAGACAGCTACTGGCCGGCAACGAAGCCGTCGCCCTGGCCGCCAGAAACGCCGGAGTCAAGATGGCCACCGGCTACCCCGGCACGCCCAGCACCGAGATACTGGAGACCCTCGCCTCCTTCGAGCTGCCGGATGTCATAGCCCGCTGGGCGCCCAACGAGAAGGTGGCCCTCGAGGTCGGTCTCGGGGCGGCCTTCGCCGGCGCGCGCACGCTGGTCACCATGAAGCACGTCGGGCTGAACGTGGCCGCCGACCCCCTGATGACGGGCGCCTACACGGGCGTTGAAGGCGGCACGGTGGTGGTATCCGCCGACGATCCCGACATGCACTCATCACAGAACGAGCAGGACAATCGCCACTACGCCCGCGCCGCCGGACTGCCCATGCTGGAGCCCGCCTCCAGCCAGGAGGCATACGATTTCACCCGTCGCGCGTTCGAACTGAGCGAGCAGTTCGGCACCATCGTCCTGCTGCGCCTGACCACGCGCATCTGCCACAGCAAGGGCATCGTGACGCCCGGCGAGCCGGACACCATCGAGCGCGAATACGCCTTCGAGCGGGACATCCCGCGCTTCGTCATGGTGCCGGGCAACGCCCGCCGACGCCACGCCCCTCGAGTGCGGCGTGGCGTCGGGGGGCGTTGCCCGGCACCATGACGAAGCGCGGGATGTCCCGTTCGAAGGCGTACTCGCGCTCGATGGTGTCCGGCTCGTGTGGTGTCTCGTTGCCCTTGCTGTGTC
>JAWOCH010000336.1:0-5812 GCA_046483865.1 Candidatus Brocadiia bacterium
ACCTCCTCGTTGAGCAGCTTGCCGATCAGCAGGGACTCGATGCGCATCTGCCTGTAGTGCTCGGCGGTCAGTCCCCGCTCGAACAGCACCTGCCACATGCGCAGGCGCGAGCCCAGGTCCTGTTCCAGCCGTTCCAGCTCCCGCCGGCCGAATGCCTCCAGTATCTGCTCGTCGGTGTCGGTGTTTATGTATCTCGCCCGGGCCTCCTGCACCAGGAGGTGGCGCTCGACGAGCGCCTCCAGGGCCTGCCGTCGCCGATGCTGCTCGATCTGCTCGGCCTCCGGCAGGACAGCCTCCAGGCCCGCCACGGGTTGCTGCAGGCCCAGGAAGCGATCCAGCTCCCCCCGGGTAATCACGTGCTGGTCCACCCGAGCGAGGGGCTCGTCATCCGCAGACTGGCCGGCAGCGCCGAGGGCGGCCACGGCCAGCAGGACCATCACAACCGGTAGGCAAGTTCTCTTGTGCATGGCGCTCGAAAGGGGGCAAAGGCCACGCGGCATGGTAGCAGCCGCATGCTCTCAAGTCGAGCGGAAGCAGCCGGGCGCCGCCTCAGATGTAGAACACCGCGTTGCCGGTCGTCTCGGTCAGGGTATCAATGATGCCCCACAGCCCCCCGGCCAGGAAATAGCCCAGAACCATGCCGATGCAGAACCGCCGCCCCGCGCGGTAGGCCCGGTAGCCCCCCGCCCAGACCAGGAACGCCTTGGCCAACCAGGCCAGGAAGATGGACAGCCAGAAGCGCTCCACCATGTTGTTGGACAGCACCAGCAGCCCCACCGGGTGGAGCGGCCACCAAAAGAAGGTCCTTTGAGCGATTGTGAGCAGCGCCATCAGCAGTGCCCCGCCCCCGCCCAAGATCATGCGCACGTAGCTGGGGTCGCCGTCCTGGTTGATAGTGATGTGCGCCCAGTTCCAGGGGATCCAGCGCGGGAACGTGTCGAAGAAGTAAGGGTCCAGGTTCACGCCGCCCTTCCTGTAGCCTATCCACACCGTCATGAAGGCGGCCGACAGGAAGGCCACCAGCAGGGCCAGCAGCATGGCCCACAGCAGGCCGCTGCGGCGGCGCTTGGTGAGGTACATGCCGTGGGCAGCGCCAGACATCGGGGAATTCCGCATGTCGAAGACGGAGCCATACTGCATGCCGAGCAGCGCTATCTGGTCGTCGGCCACATTGCCGCTGCCGAACGCGGCGGCGAGCGCGTGATTGGCATGCCCGGGGGGGCTGAGCACGGGCAGGCCGCACTGGGCTACCACCCGCGCCATCGTGTAGTAGATGACCAGCGTCAGTAGCACCAGGGGCACTGTGTAGAGCCAGCGCAGCCCCGCCAGCCGTAGCCAGACGGCCGAACCGGCGACGCCGGCGACCAACAGCAGCAACGCCGTGCGGTAACTGGCCGCCTCACCCCGATCATAGTCCTGCTCCCCCCGGCCGAGGGCGCAACGCAGGACCCGCAGAAGGTGCCGGCGGGCAAGCCACAGGCTGCCCACCACGAAAGAGATCGCCGCGCCAAGGGCCACATTCTGCAGGGAGTTGCCATACATGGACGCGTCGGTCAGCGTCAGGTTGTAGCTCGACAGGAAGTACTTCAGCACCCAGGAGGAGAGCGCCACCAGCCACACACTGAATACCACCCGGTTGGGCACCAGGAACAACAAACCGATGACTACGAGTTCCACGTTCAGATGAAGCTCGTAGCCCTCGCTGACTTCGATTGTCTCGCGAACGCGGAAGAATACCTCTTCCGCCCCCAGGTAGTGGGCCACTCCGCTGAGGCTGGCCAGAACAAACGTGGCCGACAGGCCGGCCCAGAACAGCTTGCTGCGGAAGATGCCGCCCCCGGCGCCCCGCTCCGTCGCCGCGCACAACTCGGCCGGCACCTGTGCGATGGGAAAGCTGAGGTGCTCGTGGTCCACCCACTGCTTGCGCATGATGGTCATGACGGCCATCATGGCGCCGAAGGTGGCCATCACGTAGACGGACCACAGGGCCAGTGGCCGTATCCACGGCCCCCACGGGATTGGCTCGCCGGCGGGCAAGCCCTGCCAGAACTTCTCGATGGCGAAGTGCGCGCCGTTCGGGTCGAGCGGGAACAGGGCAGGCGGCAGGTTGGGCCACAGGACCTGGTCCCATCGGTTGGCGGCGTTGTAGAACTGCCAGGGACCGGTCAGGGCGGGGATCAGGTAGCCCACCAGCCCTGAGCTGACCACCGCCCCGCCGACCAGCAGCATGGCGCCGACGGCCATCAGCTCCTCCGGCTGCAGGGCCAGGCGCCGCCACAGCCGGCCCACGCCGAAGTTGAGCACCACCACCAGCGCGAACAGCAGGAATGAAGCCCCCGCCGTGTGGTAGTCGGCGAACATGCGGGAGCTTTGCAGGTAGAACGTCCAGTAGGGACCGGCGATGCCGCTGGCAACGCACAACAGGCAGCCCAGCAGGACGCTGCGAGGGGTCACGAAGCGCCCTCGCCGCTCTGTCAGCCCGTTGCGCCGACCGGTCACGCCGCGTCCCCCTGGTTCGCACGCTGTCCAGAAGGCAGGTCCGGCGTCCCGCCGGACCCCACGCGGCGAGACGCCGCGCCTACCCAATCGGAGGGCGATTGCTGCGACATTGAGGATTCTTCAACAGGAGGTGGCCAGGGATTGGCGCCGATTCTACCCGCACGGACCTATGGGGGTCAAACCGAGGGGCAGCGGCGGGAGAGGGCCGAGATATCGGGCAACTCGCCGGGCTGCTCCCGTTCCTGGTCCAGGTAGATGGACAGCCCCCGCTGCACAGCGCCGAAGCCGAAGCGCTCCCTCAGCTCGTCCAGACAGCGGTCCAGCCGGCGGCTGCGCCGGTTTTCGTCGTCAAACAGGCGGCACTGACGGGCGCGCGCCGGGCGCAGGTCCGTCAGCCCCACCCCCACCAGGCGCACCCGGCGGCTGCGTCGCCAGCACAACCCCAGCAGGCGACGCCCCACCCGGAATATGTCCTCGTCCAGGTCCGTGTAGCGGCCGATCGAGCGGGAGCGCTGCACGGTGCTGAAGTCGTGGTAGCGCAGCTTGACCCGGACGGTGCGCCCCTCCATGCCCTCCCGCCGCAGTGCCCTGCCCAGCCGTTCGGTCAGGTAGAACAGCATGGACTCGACGAACCGGTAATCGCCGGAGGCGCTCCAGAAGGTCGTCTCCCGGCTGATGCTGGATGGGCGGTCGGGCTTCTGCGGCTCCACTTCCCCCCGGCCCCGCAGAAGCCCGTGTATCGCCCTTCCATGCTCCCACCCGAAGGCGTCTCGCAGCAGTTCCAGCGGCAGGCGCCGGGCCGACTCCACCGTGCGCACGTTCCACTTGCGCAGCCGGGCCAGCGTCTTGCGCCCTATGCCCGGGATGTCCTCCAGGTCCATCGTCGCCAGGAAGTCCTCCTCCCGCCCCGGGGCGACCACCGTCAGCCCGTCCGGTTTGGCGCACCCGGACGCCAACCTGGCCACCAGCTTGTTCGCGCCCAGCCCCACCGAGACGGTCAGCCCCGTGCGGGCCCGCACCACGCGCTTTGTCCACAGGGCCACGGCGCCGGTCCAGCGCATGTCCTCCGGCAGCATCGCCCGCCGCCCGGTCGGCACCGCCCGCTGCTCGGAGCGCCGGTATACGCCCTCCGGCTGCTGCACGAACGGCAGCCGCCCGACCGGCCGCGCCCCCCAGGCGCCGTAGAGCCGCCGGCAGCCCTTCAGGGACAGATACGCCTCGTCCACGGACGCCTGCTCCACCGACGGGCTGACCGAGGAGAGGGTCTCGAAGACCTGCTCGCTGAAGCGGTTGTACTCCTCGTGCCGGCCCGGCAGATAGGCGGCCTGCGGGCACAGCTCCCGCGCCCGCCATATGGGCATGCCCGCCCGCAGGCCGAACGGACGGGCCTCGTAGGAGGCGGAGGCCACCACCCCCCGGCCGGCCACCCCGCCGCCGACCACCACCGGCCGGCCGCGCAGCTCGGGCTGGAGCACCTGTTCGGCGGCGGCGAAAAACGCGTCAATGTCCACGTGCATGATCAGCGGCGCATCCATCGGTCGTCTCCGGTCTCGCACCCCTTCGTCTGTATAGCTTACTATACCCCGGAATAGCCGCGCCGTCAAGTCGGTTTCGGCATTTCGCCAGAGGGACGCGGCATCATCGGCGGCCGCAGGTTGCCCGCACCGATGTTACGTGCTATAAACGGTCAGCGAATCCACCATGGGGGTGCGCCACGTGAACTGGAAGAAGCACATTGTCATCATCATCGCCGTCTTTCTGCTGGTGGCCGTGCTCATGCGGCCCGCCGGCTGCGGGCCGGCGGGCGGCGGAGGACGCCCTACCGGGGCCGCGGTGGTCACCATCAAGGCGCCCAACGTAGCCGCCGACACGGCAATACACGCCGAGCGCACCTTCACCATCCGGGCGGAGGTGGCCGACACGGCAGAGAAGCGGCAGAAGGGCCTGTCCGGACGCCGCGGGCTGGAGCCGGGCTACGGCATGATCTACCCCTACGCGGAACCGTCCCGGCCGAAGCTCAGCGAGCAGGGAACCGACTTCCCCCTGTCGGTGGCTTTCCTGAAACCGGACGGCACCATCGCCGGCATCCGGCGGACCAAGGAGAACGATCCGGCCGTCTTCCAGCCCGAGGAGCCCATCTCCTACGTTCTGGAGCTCAGGGAAGGATGGTTCCAGGACCGGAGGCTGGAGCCCGGCCATCGGCTGGACATGCCCGAGGAACTTCCCGCAGCCGCGCCGTCCGCACCCGCCGAAACGCCTATGCGGTAGGCGCCGCGCCCTGCGGGTGTCAGAGGCCCGGGTTGTGGATGTCCACCGGCTGGTTGAACTCATAGTCCAGGACTTCAGCGGTCCCCCCACCGCTGCTGCCATTCCACACGTCCCATCCGGTGAGGCGCCAGCCGACCTGCGGGTCCTCCGTGTAGCGCAGCTTGACCTCATTGATGGGGCCATAACCGACGCCGAAGGGCTGCGCCTTGACCACGCAATAGTCCCGGTCCTCCGCCAACCACCACCGCCATATGACAGGATGTTCGTCGCCGTCTACTCGCTCCAGGATCACGCAGGGATGACCGTCGTGTTCCCCGCGTCCCCCCAGGCGCGGGCTTTCAGAGTGCCTGGGGAACGTCAAGCTCGGTTCCAGCAGGCGGTGGGCCAGAAGGGGCGGGTCAATGACGGCGCGGCCGTATAAACCGCGATACGGCGGTCCCATCGACGTCGCCGGCTCCGAACCAACGCTGGACACACCGGTAACGATACCGTCCACCGCAGCCACCCGGCGGTGAAGAGGCAAAAACCCCCCGGTCATCAGGTCAAGGGAAGGTCCCTGCTCCTGGTAGCCGGCGTTGTGCCCGTCAATGACCATCGCGTAGTGCATCTGTTTGTGCCGCTGCTGAGCCGGCCAGCCGTCCTCGTACCCCAGGCGCTTCGTCTCGCTGTTGTAGCGGGGGTAGGCGTCCATGTTGACCGTCTCGTTGAAGACCCACCTGTATCGGACGGTCTGCGCCTTTGCCTCCCGGGCGGCCACCGCGTCCAGTATGGCCAGGAGTTCAGGCGACTGCTCGGCGGCCTCCGCCACCGTGGGCGGGGCCTCACGCCGGCCGGGCATTCCCAGCAGCGCCACGCCGGCGCCCGCCCCGGCAACCACAACCAGAACCATCAACCAACGACTCTTGCTGATTAGATACTTCATCTCTTTCGGCCTCGCGATAGAGCAGTGTCTACGAGGGTCAACTCGACGGAACATGGCTCCGCCAAGGTGTGCCTAGGGTTTTTCGGGTGGCTGTTGGCACTCGTTGCGCGTGGTAAGGCCCAT
>JAWOCH010000346.1:0-2865 GCA_046483865.1 Candidatus Brocadiia bacterium
CACCCTCGCTCTCCAGCCTGAACAGGCCTTTGACGCCGGCCGGCCCGCCCAGCGCGTCCTCCTGATAAACGCGGAACGACGGTATGTCCTGCGCGTTCATTCGACAGGCCGCCACGACGTGGAGGCTGGTCGGCATGCCCGCGTCCGGGGTGGACCGGGGTTGGTGTGAGGTGCAGTCGAACAGCACGGCCTGGGGGTTGTAGCCCCGGTCGGCCATCAGGTTATGCAACTCCTTGGCGCCGTGCCGCTGGAGCAGGCTGCATGCGGGCAGGTTCTCCACGGCCTCCTCGGGCGCGCGACCGAAGTAACGCCACCCCAACTGCTGCGCCAGCCCGGCCATGCCCCGACGTCGCCGGTCCGCCGGATCGGCGGATGACTTGAAAAGCCAGAAGAGCACCGCGACGCTGCCGGCGAGCACGACAGGTATGAAGACCACTATGATCCATTCGCTCGGCATGGGCGACTCCGAAAGGTCCGCCGGCACCGCACTCACTATACCAGCGGCGGCCCTGAGCCTCAATCACTCGCCCGGCGTCATCATGTTCTCGCTCCGAGGCGTTCGGCCGGTATGCCGGCACCTGCCCGGGGGCGTTCGCGGGGGCAGAGTTGCCCCCGCGTGGCCGGCAAAGATGCCGGCGCTACAGGCCGTCCGCAGGGCGTGCGTGCGCATTTGGCTCCGGCTATCGTGGGCTCTTGGATGCGCAATACGGACTGGCCGCGTTCACTCGCCCGACGATACGGCCCGGGATGTGCTATAATCCGGTTTCCGGCGCAAGCGGACGCCACAACGGGAGCGGTCGATGGCCGAAAAGCGCATACTGATGAGCGTGGGGGACGACTCCGCCGACCTGCACGCTGCCCACCTGATGCGGGCCATGCGGGAGCGGGAGCCGCAGCTGCGCTTCGTCGGTTTCGGCATGGGCAGGATGCAGGCCGCCGGGCTGGAACCGCTGGAGGAGAGCCGCGACAGCGCCATGTGGCTGCACAACGTCCTGCGCATTGGGGACTTCCGGCAGCGGCTGAGACGCTGTGAAGAACTCTTCGAGCGGGGCGAGGTGGACCTGTTCGTCCCCGTGGATTTCGGCGGTTTCAACCTCTACGCCTGCCGCGCCGCCTCCCGGCACGGCGTGCCCGTTTTCTACTACATCCCCCCGCAGGTCTGGGCGCACGGGCGTTATCGGCTCAAGAAGCTGCGCAAGTGGACTACGCGGGTCGGCCTGATATACCCCTTCGAGCCGCCGCTGTACGAGCGTTACGGCGTTGACGCGCGCTACGTCGGCCACCCGCTGTTCGACGAGCTGGCGGAGAACCGGCCGTCGGAGGAGGTCGTGGCCGGGTTGCGCGAGCGGTTCGGCCGGCAACTGGTGGGCGTCTTCCCGGGCAGCCGCCTGCAGGAGGTCCGCGCCCACGCGCGGATGCTGGCCGAATGCTGTCGGCGCGTGCTTTGTGACTGCCCGGACGCCGCCTTCGCCCTCATCTGCCCGGCAGGCATCCGGCCGGAAGCGGAACGGCTTCTCGGCGAAGCGGAAGCACCCATAGAACTCCTCCAGGACGTGCGTCCGGTGGAGCTGGCACGCGCCGCCCGGCTCTGCCTGACCAAGTCGGGCACCATCACCCTCGAGATTGCCTCGCAGGGCACACCGATGGTCATCTTCTACCGCACCAATCCCCTGCTCTACTTCATCGCCTCGGGGCTTTCGGATTCGCCTTACGCCGGTCTGGCCAACGTCCTGGCCGGACGGGAGGTATGCCCGGAGAAGGTCATGGCGCGGGACGAGCCCGGCTGGCTCGCCCACCACGCCCTGCGCTTCCTGCAGAGCGAAGAAGATCACGCCGCCTGCCGCCGGGCCATCGAGGGGGCACTGAACGGCTTCGCCCGCCCGGGTGCTTCCGAACGGGCCGCCGACGCCGCGCTGGAGCTGCTCTGATTGACGGATTCCCGCCGCTCGTGTAGATTCGATGGACAGTCCGCAGTTCCGCTCTGCCTGCATTCGGGGGATGAAAGTGGCGAAGAAGCGCGACCTCTGGCCGCGTCGCATACGGCGTATCGTGCAGACGCTGGCTTTCCTGCTGTTTCTGGCGTACATCGTGTGGGTGCCGGGCCTGATCGACAATCAGGTTCGCGGAGACTGGCTGATGCGGTTCAGCCCGTTCAGCGGCCTCGGGGCCTCCATCTCCGCCTGGCAACTCATCACCTACTTCTGGCCCGCCCTCGTCCTGCTGGCGGCGGCCGTCTTCCTCGGCCGTTACTTCTGCGGCTGGCTCTGCCCGCTCGGGGCCACCCTCGACGGCGCGGACCGCGTGCTCGGACGGCGGAAACCCACCGCGCCCAAACTCTCGGAAGGCGCCGACTACGAGCACGTGCGCGCCCGTCGGTTCAAGTACTATCTCATGGCCGCCTGCCTGATGGGTGCGTTCCTGAGCCTGTCGTTCTTCGGCCTTTTCGACCCCCTGTCGGTGGCCGTGCGCAGCTACGTGCTGGTCGTGCACGCCTACGTCGTGGAACTGGTGGACAGCCTCTTCAGCGGGTTCGGCTGGAGCGGCGCGGCGCGGGGCACCCGCAACCTCCTTATGGCGCAGACGCAGCCCGTCTTCTGGCTGCACGTCTTCACGTTCCTCGTCTTCGGCGCCGTGCTGGGGCTGGAGCTGGTGCGCAGGAGGTTCTGGTGCCGCTACATCTGCCCGCTGGGCGCCATGTACGCGCTCGCGGGCAAGGCGGCGCTAACGAAGCGCGCCGTCAGCGACGCCTGCATCGAATGCGGACAGTGCGTCAGGACCTGCCCCACCTCCTGCATTTCGCCGGACGGCCACAACACGCTCAACGACGAGTGCATCCTCTGCCTCGACTGCCAGGCCGTCTGCCCG
>JAWOCH010000403.1:0-13523 GCA_046483865.1 Candidatus Brocadiia bacterium
GACGCGGTGCTGCTTCTCCTTCATCTCCACCTCGGTGGCGGCGCCCACGTTGATCTGCGCCACGCCGCCGGCCATCTTGGCCAGCCGCTCCTCCAGCTTCTCGCTGTCGTAGTCGCTGGTGGTGGTGTCCAGCTCGTGCTTGATCTGGTTGATGCGGCCCTGGATGTCCTCGGTGCTGCCGGCCCCCTGGATGACGGTGGTGTCATCGGCGGTGATGACCACGCGCTTGGCCCGTCCCAGGTCGGCCAGACCGACCGACTTCAGCTCCAGCCCCAGGTCCTCGCTGATGACCTGCGCGCCGACCAGCACGGCGATGTCCTGCATCATGGCCTTGCGCCGGTCGCCGAATCCGGGCGCCTTCACCGCGCAGCAGGGCAGCACACCGCGCAGCTTGTTGATGACCATGGTCGCCAGGGGCTCGCTCTCGACGTCCTCGGCGATGATCAGCAGGGGCTTGCCGGAGCGGGAGACCTGCTCGAGCAGGGGCACCAGGTCCTGCACCACGCTGATCTTCTCCTGGTGCACCAGGACGTAGCAGTCCTCAAGGACGCACTCCATGTCCTCGCGGTCGGTGACGAAGTGCGGGCTGAGGTAGCCCCTGTCGAACTGCATGCCCTCGACCAGCTCGACAGTGGTTTCGAGAGTCTTGCCCTCCTCGACGGTGATGACGCCGTCCTTGCCGACCTTCTCCATGGCGTCGGCTATCTGGTTGCCGATCTCGGGGTCGTTGTTGGCGGCGATGGCGCCCACGAAAGCGATCTCCTCCTTGCCCTTGACGGGCCGGGAGATGTTCTCCAGCTTCTCGACCAGGGCGTCCACCCCCTTCTGGATGCCGCGTTTGAGGGCCATGGCATCGGCGCCGGCGGCGATGTTCTTGAGCGCCTCCTCATAGACCGCCTCGGCCAGGATAGTGGCGGTGGTGGTGCCGTCGCCGGCGTCGTCACTGGTCTTCGAGGCCGCCTGCTTGACCAGTTGGGCGCCCATGTTCTCAAAGTTGTCCTTCAGCTCGACTTCCTCTGCCACGGCCACGCCGTCCTTGGTGACGGTGGGCGCGCCGAAGCTCTTCTCGATCACCACGTTGCGGCCGCGTGGGCCGAGTGTGGTTTTGACGGCGCGGGCCAGTTGGTTGACGCCGCGGCGCATCGCCTCCCGCGCCTCTGCGTCGAACGTTATCTTCTTAGGGGGCATCTTCGGCTCCCTCCCGGTTGCAGTGTGTTTGCGTCCGCTCTACTCGATGATCGCCAGCACGTCGTCCTCGGACATCAACAGGTACTCCTCGCCATCCACGGTGACTTCCGTGCCGGCGAACGAACCGAACAGCACCGTGTCGCCCTCGCTGAGCTGAAGGGGAGCCACTTCGCCGGAGTCCAGTTGCCGCCCGTCGCCCAGGGCTACCACCCGGCCCTGCTTCGGCCTCTCCTTGGCCGTGTCGGGCAGGACGATGCCTCCCGCCGTCTTATCCTCCGCCTCGAGTCTCTTGATCAGCACTCTGTCGCCCAGCGGTTTGATCTCCGCCATCGGTAGCACCTCCACACACGCACGTAAAGGATTAGGATCAGGGACATAGCTGTGGGTCAGAGGTTGGGTGCAAAGCTCGTACCGGCCCGGACCCCTCTTGCCCTTGAAGGCCCATTCTACCGCATTTGCGCCCAGCGTAAAGCGCAACGCCCCTGCGGCTGCGGATCCACCCCGCGGCCGGCGGTGTGGCGGTTCTGTCAATTTGGCAAAGCTTCGCGCCCGCCGCCGCCTGACGCCTGCCAGTTTGGCACCTGGCCCTCTTGCCCAAGCCCTGCCCGTAACGTACACTCGAACGCATGGCCGAACAGCACCTCCACTGCCACGAGTGCGGCCGCCGGTGCCCCGCCAGTGACCGGGCGCGTCGGGCGCAACTGCACTGCCCCGACTGCGGCGCACCCCTGCAGCCTGAACCGCCGCCAGAGCGCCCGCCCGACGAGGGAGATCCCTTCGAAGGGCGCACGGTCGGCGGTGCCGCGCTACGGCGGCGCATCTCCCGCCGACCTGGATGCTCCATCTACGAGGCGGGGCACGGCGAACTGAAGATGAAAGTCCGCGTGACCGTGATTCCCACCGGAGCGGAGGAGAAGGCGCCCCGCTGGCTGGCCGACGTGCTGGAGCGCTCGGCAGCAGCACGGCAGGTGCACAGCCGCCACGTGCTGGGCGTACTCGATGTGGGCCGGCTGGAGGACTGCTACTTCGTCGTCACCGAGTCCGCTCAACGCTCCCTGTCGGAACTGGCGCAGCCCGACGAGGGCGTGGAGCCCCGCCGCGTCCTGCCGCTGCTGGAAGGCATGCTGCGCGGGCTTGCGGCGCTGCACGAGCAGGGCACGACCCACGGTGATGTGCGCCCGCAGACGGTGCTGCTGGCCCGTGACGGAACGGCCCGCCTCGACAGACCCGGCCCGCCCCACCCGCTGGAGCTGAACGGGCTGACAGTGGACGAGGACGGCGACCTGGCCGGCGCGGCGCTCTACGTGGCCCCGGAAAGCGCCGCCGACCGACGCCGCGCCGACACACGCTCGGACATCTACTCCGCCGGCGCTGTGGCCCTGCGCCTGCTGAGCGGTCGGCCCCCGGTTGAGGCCCGTTCCGCCGAGGAAGCCATGCGCGCGCACATCGAAGGCAACCTGACCGACTTGCGGCGGCTGCGTCCCGACCTGCCGGAGCCGCTCGTGCGGTTGCTCCGCCGCCTGACGGCGAGGGACCCGGAGCATCGGCCCGCCACAGCCCGGCAGGCGATTGAGGAACTGCTCGCCTGTGGTCGGGAGCTGGAAGCCGATTACGGCCTGAAGCTGTCCGCGCGACCGCCCGAGGAGCGCGGGCTGCGCTGGACCACCGGCTGGACCGTCGTGGCCGTCGTGCTGATACTTGCAACCATCGCCCCGTTCGCCTGGCTCTACCGTCGCCACGCCGCGCGCCAGGCGGCCCTTCCCAGGCCTCACGGCACCGTGCTGTTGGTGCGCCCCCACCAGATGGCCGCGGAGGCGCTGTCGGATGAGCAGATGCAGGCAGCCGTGGCGCTTCTGCGGTACCGACTGGCCTTTCACCCGTCACTGGAGCTGCTGGAGCCGGGCGACCTGCCCCGCGGCGGGCAGCGGCTGGAACGGGCGCTGGACGAACTGGATGCGGCGCACCTGCTGCTGGCGGCCCACGGGCCGGGCCTCGGCCGACGCAGATGGACGCTGGTGTTCGCGCACAGGGGCGATGAACCGTGGACGCTGACGCGCACCTGTGCCGTGCCCGAGGGCGGGGACGACTATGCCGCACTGGAGGAGGCAGCGGGCGACCTGCTGGCGGAGGCGGCCGGCCGCCTGGAGCTGCCCCGTCAGCAGCCGGGCCCGACCGCCGGAGGAGGCCGTCGGCAGTGGGCGGCCCTCGCCCGCACCGCCCGGGCCGAACTGGATGGACGCTGGCGGGAGGCCCTCTCAGCGGCCGAACACGCCCCCGGCCCGGCGGGCGCGTTCCTGCGGGCCTACTATGGGGCGGCCCTCTCCGCAGAAGAGAAGGGCGCACTCGCGCCGACCGAGGCGCCGCCCGAAGAGGGCCTGCCGCCGGAGATGGCGGCCATCGCCGATGTGCTCCAGGCGATGGGAACGGGCGAGGAGGAACTGGTGCGGCAGCGGTTCGGCGCGTGCCTGTCGCAGTTCCCGCGCTCAGCGAGGGGTTACTTCCTGCTGGGCCTGTGGCGGCTGCATGAGTTGGGTTTGCCGGACGAAGCGTTCCTCGCCTTTCGCCAGGCGGCCCGCAGCGATCCGGACCACCTGGCGGCGGCGCGCGCCTGTGTGGACGTGCTGGTCGGGCGGCGGCCGGAGAAGCTGGCCGAGTTCCTGAAGGAGTACGAGGACGAGATCGCCGCGCCGGGGCCGGCCCGCATACTGCGCCAGCGCGCCCGCCTGCCCGGCGGTCAGTAGACCTTGATGTCGGCCAGGCGCGAGACGCCTACCACCTTATCGCGCATCACGTAGACCGCCGAGCGGTTGGGCCGGACCTCGTTCCTCTTCGTCTCCAGCAGGTAGTATTCGGTGGTGCTCTCCGAATCACTGCAGAAGTGCACGTCGGCCTCCGTCAGCACCAGCACCTTCTCGCCCACTCCGCTGAGGGTGCCGATGTAGATGAACGGACCGTCCACGTCCAGGATGACCTGATCGCCTTCGAGGTCTTCCAGGTTCGGTGCCGCCTTCGTGCCCTCGGTCATGTCCTGCCTCCGATGGTTCGCCGACGAAGGGCCATTTCAGCATCGAGCCGACGCCCTGTCAACACCACGAGCACGACGAAAGACGGCATGACGGGGATGTACAGGATAGACAGGATAAGCCAGGAAGACTCGGCTCTCGTTGTTCTTCTCATTCCTGATCTATCCTGTACATCCTTTCCCCCTTTAGCTGGCGTTCGTCGTGTTCGTGGTGTCGTCGTGGTTCCCATCCCCTGCTCAGGCCCGCACGTAGCGCTGACCGGCCTCCTGGCGGACCAGCCCCCGTATCTCCAGCGTCAGCAGAATGCTGGACACGATGGACGGCGCCAGCCCGGTCTTGCCGATCACCTCGTCTATGTGCAGCGCAGAGCTTCCCAGCAGGCCGAGGACGTCCCGCTGCCTGTCGCTCAGCGCCATCACGCGGGCGTCACGGACCGACTCGGCCGGCGGGCCCGTCTCCTCGTCCGGCAGCTCGATCGGCTCGCTCAGCGGCCCCAGCCCCTCCATCACCTGGCGGGCCGAGGTCACCAGCACCGCCCCGTCGCGGATCAGCGCGTGGCAGCCCTGGCTGGAGGGGCTGTTGGCCGGACCGGGCACGGCGAACACCGCCCGTCCTTGCTCGCCGGCGTGACGCGCGGTGATCAGGCTGCCGCTACGCGCGGCGGCCTCCACCACGACCACGCCCAGTGACAGGCCGCTGATGATGCGGTTGCGGGGGTCGAAGTTGCCCGGCAGCGGCGGCACGGCCATGGGCAGTTCGCTGATCAGCGCGCCGCCGGAGACTATCTGCTGCGCCAGCTTCGCCCGCCGGGGCGTCAGTTCATGCGCCAGGCCGTTGCCCAGCACGGCGACGGTGCGCCCGCCGGCCTCCAGGGCGCCCCGGTGCGCGGCCGAATCCACCCCGCGCGCCAGGCCGCTGATCACAGTGAACCCGGCGGAGGCCAGCTCGCCGGCCATTCGACGGGCTACGCCCCGGCCGTACTCCGTGGCCCGCCGCGATCCCACCAGGGCCAGCGCCAGCCGGTCCTTCGGAAGGTAGTCGCCCTTCACCCGCAGAAGCGCCGGCGCATCGGCGTCCAGGTGCCGCAGCGGCGGGGGGTAGTCCTCCGAGAAGAACGGCACCAGGCGCACCCTGAACCGCTCCATCAGGTCCAGTTCCCTGTCCACGTCCGCCGGATCGGGGCCCTTGCGCAACGAGTGCGCCAGGTCCTGGCCGATGCCGCGCAGCGAAGTGAGCCGCTCGACGGGCGCTTCCAGAGCCGCCCGGGCGGAGCCGAAGTGATCCACCAGCGTGAACATCAGCCGGTTGCCGACGCCGCTGCACAGGGACAGCTTCAGCAGGGCGAGGGTTTCCTGTTCGTGATCGCTCATGGGTGTCCTTCCTCGGCGGCTGCCAGGATCCGCAGCCGCGCACAGTATAGGACATCGTGGGCGCCCCGGACAACAGCCGCGTGCTGGACGGCCCGGCCCGGCTCCGGTAAGGTGTGCAGGATGGACAGCGCGCTGACTGACGAGGGAGAGGGCCATGGACGGTGACCTGATGGGAGTGAGTTTCGTGCGCCGACCGGTGGACGGCTGGCCGGTGCCGGCCGACTCGGACAAGTACTGCGCATTCATCGGCCGGGCGCGCCGGGGAGAGCGGTTCTGTGTGCCGGCGGAGAACATCTCTTGCCCCCTGGCCCGTTTCCACCTCGGCGTGGGCCGGACCTCTCTGGACGAGCTGGCGGACACCCTGGTGGGGTGGGGCGATGCGGCGGATCGGCAGCGGGGCCTGCGGTTTTTGGAAGAGGCCACGCGCCTTCAGCGGGATTTCAGCCACATCGCTTTCTTCCCGACGCCCGTGCCGGGTATCGCAGCCGACCTTCTGGTGCTGGCGTGCCAGGCGGAGACGGCGCAGCCGATAGTGCGCCGCCACACAGCGCGGACGGCACGACCGATACACTCGCCCGTGAGCGGCGTGGGCGCCGCCTGCGGGGAGTGCACGGCGTACGTGCTGGAGCGCGGCGAGCCCGTGGTCTCGCTCGGTTGCGGCGGCTCGCGCCCGGCCATCGGCCTGGCGCCGGGAGAGGTGCTGATCTCAGCACCGCAAGGGACGCCGATGTACGACACGCTCGGAAAGCAGGCGTGAGGCCCGAGGCATGGGGCTTGAGCGACGGCGCAGCGACAGCGCCAAGACCCGGTCGCAAAGCGCGTCGCCGCATTCTGTGCTTGTGCACTTCAGAACTCAGACTTCGCATTTCAGACTGAGGTCATGCCCTCCGCAACGATAGCCACTGCCAGGACCTATCCGGCGCTGGAGGAGCAGTTCAGCGCCGACCTGGCCGCCGTGCCGGACCTGGGCGACCGGCGTGTCTGGGTGCTGGTTCCGACCAATATGCTGGCGCTGCACCTGCGCCGCCGGGCGGCCCGGCGCCTCGGCGGGCTGGCGGGTGTGGACTTCCTGATACTCAAGGACGCCGCGCGACGCCTGGCCCTGGCCTCGCTGGCCGCCGCCGGGCAGCGCCCCGTACCTTCCGGGGCGGAGGAGCTGGTCGCGCAGCGATTGCTGGCCGAGGAACCGGCGGAGTCCTCCTTCCACGAGTTCCGCGAGTTCCCCAACGCCGGCGTGGCTGTGCTGCGCGCCGTCCGGACGCTCACCGATGCCCTCTGGACGCCCCGTGCCCTTCGGAGCGCGGCCGGGCAGCGGAGACTGGCGGACCTGGCCGGGCTGTGGGACCGGCTGGTGGCCTGGAAGCGCGAGCGTGGATACTACAGCGTCCACGAGCTGATCGCGCAGGCCGCCCGCTCCGAACCCGTGCCGGAGCAGGAGCCCGACACGCTCTTCGTCTACGGGTTCTACGACCTGACAGAGAGCCAGCGGGCCCTCGTAGCGCGGCTGGCACGGCAGACGGAGCGGACCTGCGCTTACCTGCTGTGGGACGGCGACGAGGAAGGATCTCGCGCCGGCTTTGGCTACGCCGAACCAACCTTGCGCTGGCTGGAGGACCTGCTGGGTACACCGGCGCAGCCGATCGCGACAGAGCCCGCCAGCCCGTCCGACCTGCGACGAGCAGTGGATGGGCTGTTCCGGGAGCATCCGCTGCTGGAGGAGGAGCCCACCCGGGCGGCCCTGGCCGAGGCGAGTGCCGACGGGACGGTGCGCGTCCTGAGCTGCCCGGGCAGGGAGCCTGAGGCCCGTGAAGTCGCCCGTGAGGTGCTCCGGACGGCGGAGGGGGACCGGCCTGGCGTGGCCGTGCTGATGCGTCGGGCCGAGCCGACGGCGGCCCTGCTGGAGGAGCAGTTCGAGCGGGCGGGTGTGCGGTGGTTCACGCGCCAGGGGCTGCCGCTGGGGCGCGCCCCCACGGCGCGCGTGGCGCTGGCGTTGCTGGACATAGCCGCCGGCCGCACCCGCCGCGCCGACGTTGTTGACTTCTTCGCCCTGGCGGACATGGACTGGCCCGAGGGGCTCAGCGCCGTAGCGATGGACAGGCTGACCCGGGAGGCGGGCGTGGCCGGGCAACGGCAGGACTGGGCCGGGCTGCTCCGGGCGCACGCCGGGGCGCTGGCGACGGGCGCGGAACATGCGGACGACGAGGCCGAGGCGGCCGCACGGCGGCGCGACGCGGAGCTGTGCCAGCTTGCCGCAGGCGTGGCCCAGGAGTTCTTCGAACGGTTGACGCTGGACCGCCGCCATTCCTGGGCGCAGGCCGGCGCCGCGTTGCACCGTCTCGTCGAGGACTACGCACCCTCCGAAGACCCCGACCGGCAGGCCGTTCTGGCGGTGATAGCCGGCCTGGAGGCCCTGGACGTGACCGACACGCCGCCCCGGCCGGGCCGCGTGCGCTGGCTGCTGGCCCGGCTGTTGGACGAGCGCAGCCGGCGCCGTGGACGCTTCCAGAGAAGCGGCGTGACCGCCGCCACGCTCATGGCCGCCCGCGGCGTCACCTTCGGCATGGTCGTGGCGCCCGGGCTTGTGGAGAAGGAGTTCCCCGCGCGCATATCCGAGCAGCCCATCCTGACCGACGCCGACCGTCAGCAGCTCAACTCCGTGGCGGGGGAGCACGGCTGCGGCGCACTCCCGCTCCAGCGGCGCCGGCCCCTGGAGGAGCGTTACCTGATGCGCATCGCGGTTGGTTCGGCCCGTCAGGCCGTGCTGCTGACCTATCCCCGGCTCGACCTGGACAAGGGCCGTCCGCGTATGCCGTCGCGGTTCCTGGGCGAGGTCTGCTCGGCGCTGGCCGGGGTATCCGTCAGCGCAGGCCACCTGGGGCAGGACTGGCCCGCGCCCTGGTGGGAGCGGGTGCCGCTGAACCGGCCCTCCCGGAGGGCGCTGGAGGCGCCGCTCGACGGTCGGGAGTACGACCGACTGCATTTCGAAGGGCCGGAGGGATACCGGCCCGGCTACTGCTCGGGGCTCTCGCAGTGGTTCGCGCGGGCTTTGCGCATGGAGCGGGAGCGCTGGCAGAGGCGATGCTTCGGCCCCTACGACGGTCGCATCATGGATGAGGATCTGCTGGAGGGTCTGCGCAGTCTCGGCACGTTCGAGCGCCCGGTCAGTCCAACGCGGCTGGAGACTTACGCCCGCTGCCCGTTCAGCTACTTCATGCGATACGTGCTGGCGGTGGCCGAGCCGGAGGAATCGGCCGAGGAGTTCCTGCCCACGCCCCGCCAGCGGGGCTCCTGGATGCACGAGGTGCTGAGAGACCTCTACGCCGAGAACCTGAAGGGCCGGCCGCTGGGCGATCTGGCGGATGAAGACGCAACGGAACTGCTTCGCCGGGCCGGTCGGCTCCTGGACCGGGCGGCCGGACCCTATGCCGATAGCCGTGCGGCCGTGTGGCAGCCCGAGCGCGAGGCCATGCTGGCGCAGGTACGTCGCTTCCTCGACCACGAACGACAGGAGCATCCCGGCGCCGTGCCGGACCGGTTCGAGTACGGGTTCGAAGGCGTGCGCATTGAAGAGCTGGGCGGGGAGCCGCCGTTCCGCGGCCGGGTTGACCGCACCGATCGCCTGCCCGACGGGGCGCTGCGGGTAATGGACTACAAGACCGGCAGCAGCCGGGGCTACGCGGCGGACAGCCTGGCGGGCGGCACGCAGCTCCAGTTGCCCATCTACTTGCTGTGTGCAGCCCAGGAGCTGGGCGCCGCCGAAGGCGATGCGCTCTACGCGTTCCTGCGTGGGCCGCGGGAGGTGCGGGGCTTCTCGCTGGGGGAGCTGCAGGAACGGATCGGCTCGCTGCGGAATGCGCTGAGCCTGATCCGGGCGGGGGTCGCGGCAGGCCGGTTTTTCCCCTTGCCGCGCAAGGAGTGCCCGCCTTTCTGCCCGTACCAGGAAGTCTGCGGCGCCGCCAGGGACGCCCTGCGCGAGATCAAAGCGGAAGACCCGGCCCTGGCGGAACTGACGCAACTGCGTGAGATCGAGTGAGTGGGACGCATGGCCACCGAGTTGACCATATGCGAGCTGTTCCGGAGCATCCAGGGCGAGTCAACCCACGCCGGGCGGCGGTGCGCCTTCGTGCGCGCAACGGGCTGCAATCTGGCCTGCTCCTGGTGCGACACGCCCTACGCCCGCAGCCGAGAGGGCGAGAGCGTGCCGGTGGACGAGTTGTGCCGCCGCGTGGAACGGCTCGGGTGCCGCCTGGTCTGCATCACGGGCGGAGAGCCGCTCCTGCAGGCGGAGGCGACCTGCGCCCTGGCGCGCGAGCTGCTCGGGCGGGGCCACGAAGTATTGCTGGAGACCAACGGCAGCCTGGACGTCTCCCGGGTGCCGGACGGCGTGGTGCGGGTGATGGACGTGAAGTGCCCCGGCAGCGGCGAGTGCGGTTCCACCATGGCGGGGAACCCGGGCGCGCTCGGCCCCGAGGACGAGGTGAAGTTCGTCATCAGTGACCGCCGCGACTTCGAGTGGGCGCTGGGCTACTGCACCGAGCACGACCTGTGGGGCGGGCCGGCGATCCTGCTGGCCCCGGCCTGGGGCCGGCTGGAGGGTGCCGAACTGGCCGAGTGGATACTGGAGTGCGACCGTAAGGTACGCCTGCAGCTCCAGCTCCACAAACTCCTGTGGCCGGGGCGGGAACGCGGGGTGTAGTCGCTTTGCTGGGATGCTTCCTGGGGCTCTCCGGGACTGGGCGCCACTGCCGTACGAGCCGGGAGCCGGGAGCAGGGAGCAGGGAGCAGGGAGCAACAGCATCCGGAGGGGGCCACCGTCTGGACGTCGCACGTCCTGCGCTCACTGCACACGGCTTCTCGGAGAACGGCAGGCGGGGACCTCGGTCCTTCGGCATGCTCGGGGCGACGGGACTGTTCAGGCGCAACGGCGTAACGCCTCATCCTGCTCTGTTGAGAGTATGGCTTCCCGGCTACGGATCAGCGAGGCGGCTTCTGCTGAAGCGGCGTATGTAGCACAGGCGCCCTCGCCTGTGGCCTTCCCCAGCCGGCGGCAGCCTTTCGGCAGGCTCAAGGCCCTGAGCGAAGCCGGGGGGGCGGGCTACAAGCCATGCTTTCTGCAAGGCAGTCTCACCCTTCAGACCGGCGCATCCTGGCCGTCCCGGCCGTTGCCGTTCTGCCGTTGCTCACTGCTCCCTGCTCCCGGCTCACTGCTATGTCGCAGGAGTCCGCTGGACGGAGGCGGCTCACGAAATGCCCATGCATGTCCCGTTGTCGCCGCCGACGCCGGCCACTATAATGTGGACTTGCCGGGAGCCAGCGTAGCTCAACGGTAGAGCACGGCTTTCGTAAAGCCGGGGTTGAGGGTTCGATCCCCTCCGCTGGCTCCAGAGCTTTGGGCCGCCCCCCGTTCTTCCTCCCCGCCGACGAGCGCGCGGGCGCACTGGTCGGCCTTCGCCGCCAGCGCCCATTCCCACAGCCGCCCGGCGGCCACTCGCCACAGGCCCAGTTCCTTCTGCCGCGGCTCCAGGGCGCGCCAGACACCTGCGAGCGCCGCTCCGCCGGGCTGGCCGCCGGTCAGCGCGGCCACCAGGCCCGCCTGCGTTCCACCCCTGGGCGGCTCCACGTTGTCGGCCCGCTCGGCCAGATCCTTCGCCGCGCGCAGCAGCAGGTTCAGCCGCGCCCGGGCGCCGGCCCGTTGCCACAGCAGCAGCAGGCTTTCCCCGCCGCGCTCCAGCAGCTCCGCCATGCTCATCTCCGAGCCTTCCAGGGCGAAGCTCAGCTTCTCCAACGTGCTCAGTGCCCGCCAGTCGCGCTCTGTGTCTTCCTCCCGCCAGCGCTCCGACCACATGCCGAGCAGGATGTCGTGCATGGGCTCGCCACGCACATCGGACCAGACCCGGACCATCTCAAACGGCGGCCCGATGACCCGGTTACGGCGGTGGCGCTGACGCGGTATCAACTCGGCCGCACGCTCGTAGGCCACGCAGATTTCCTCCTCCATACCCGTCAGGCGGGCCTCCGGGTCGGCGGCTGCGGCCTCGGCGGCCACGGCAAACCGATACCAGCCGAGTGGCAGAGACGGATGCAGCCGGGCGGCGCGATGGTAGGCGGCGGTTGCCAGGGCCAGCCGCCCGGTGCTCATCTGCAGCCGGCCCGTCAGAGCCCAATGCGCGCTGTGCAACTCATTCAGAGCGGTGGCCCTGTTCAGGGCATACTGGGCTTCGGCCCGGGCTTCGTCCTGCTCCAGCCCGGCCGGCAGGCCCATAAGCCACTCGGCCAGCTCATGCCACGCCCTGTCATCGTAGGGCACCGCCAGGCACGCGGCGCGCCGCTCGACCGTTATCGCGCGCTCTATGGCGCCGGCCGCGGGTCCCCGGCCGGTCTCGACGGCAAGCTGCAGCTCGCGCGCCGACTCCCGGCTCAGGCTGTAGCCGGCCGCCCGGGGCACCACGAGCAGACCAAGCAAAGCCACCGCCACCGCCCCCGTCAGCACGATGGCTGTGGCGGTCACGGGCGGGGGCCGGCGAAGCTCGCGCTCGCGGGGGCGCTCCAGGGCCAGGAACAGGCCGCCGGCGGCCGCAGCGGTGCCTGCCAGCGCGGGCACACTCAGCGTGAACTCCGCTGCGCTGTGCAGGAGGAAAGCCGCCAGCCCCCCCGCCAGACCCGCCGCCAACAGATCCCGGTCCGCCCTGTCGTACCCGCAGTAAACCAGCCCGAATGTGCCCGCCCACACCAGGTAGATCACCACGTAGGGCATCAGCGGCGCCGCGCGTAGCCACGCCGGGCTGCCCCACAGCGGTGGCTTCAGCGTGCCGACTGCCAGCCAGTCCGCCGCCAGCGCGACCGCCCCCAGCGCCAGCCCCGCCGCCAGCAGGCCCGGCCGGCCCAGCCCGGTCTTCCCTTCCGGCTCCGGCGGAGGCGGCTCCTTCCGCTCCCCGCGCGTCGAAGCAAACAGGGCCACCCAGAACGCGCCAAACAGCAGCAGGCCCGCCGCACCCGTCTCCGCCCAGAGCTGCAGGTAGGCGCTGTGGGCCGTCCTGCTCTCCTCAAACTCCGGCTGCTTCAGCATGGCATACCACTCGTCCCACGCCCCCGGCCCGACCCCGAGCATGGGCCGCCGCGCGCCGATGCGCAGGCTGGTCCTCCAGTAGCCGGCCCGCACATCAAGCGACCGGGCCGGATCGAAGCTTCCGGGCAACACGCCAGACTCCGACAGCGCCAGCAGGAGCGCCACCAGCACGAAGGCCCCGCCCACCAGCTTCACCACGTGGCGGCGCACGAAGCCGGGGGCCGCTATCGCCCCGAATGCCGCCGCCCCGAACGCGCACGCGGCCACTCCGCCCTTCGAACGCGACAGGACCAACGCCGCCAGCTCTATGGCCAGAACAACCCCGAGCAGCGCAAGCCACTTGGCCCGTGCCCTGCCCACTCTCCGGCGCCACCAGGCAGCAGCCAGCCCCGCCACCGGCAGCAGGGAAAGCGCCAGGAAGCCCGCCAACTGATTCGCCGTGATGAAGCTGCCGTGCGCCCGCCCGGACGCCACCCGCCCGCTCAACTGCCCCAGCAGGTCCGCCGAACCGCCAAGGGCGGCCTGAAACAGCGCCGGGTCCTGCTCCAGCCACTCCTGCAGCACAGGCACATAGAGGAACCGGTGCCACAGCGCATACGCCGCGCCCGCCGCACCGGTTGCCGCCAGACAGCTCAGCAGGAAACGGCGACTCCTTCCTTCGCGGCCCAGGCCCATCGCCAGGTAACCGGTCAGACCGTAGGTGGCCACCAGCCACGTCCACCGCGCGCCGGCGAACCAGTTCTCCGCCATCAGGGACGACGCCAGGCAGATCAGCACGAACGCACCGAACAGCCACTCGGGCAGGCCGGACTGCGCCTCGAATCCCCGGCCCACCAGGCCCGCCGCCGCCCACAGGAGCCCCGCCGTGACCAGCAG
>JAWOCH010000051.1:0-10047 GCA_046483865.1 Candidatus Brocadiia bacterium
CTACGAATCCCTGACCGGTCGCTCAACGCTGGACTACCCGGAGAAAGTGCCGGCGTGAGGTGCTTTACATCCACGGTGCCCGCGTCTATGATTGTCGCGGGGGAAGCTGCCGTCTGAACACCTCACTTGTCTTGACAGGAGGAAGGACCATCATGGTCACCGCGATAGTCCTTATCAATGCCCGGCGCGACATGGTCAACGAGACGGCGCAGGACCTGACCGAACTCCAGGGCGTCTCGGAGGTCTATTCCGTGGCCGGTCCGTACGACCTGGTCGCTATCATCCGGGCCCGCGACAATGAGGAGATGGCTGACCTGATCACCGGCTCGATGCTGCGTATGGTGGGCATCGAGAAGACCACAACCCTCGTCGCATTCAGGGCTTACAGCCGCTACGACCTGGACCGCATGTTCGCGATCGGCCTGGAGGAGGAGGCCGAGTAGGCACACGACGCCTTGCGGGGCAGGGGGAAAGCAGCCCTTTACTCAGAGCGCCCCGGCTGATAGAATGGGCCGCGCTGACGTCCCGACCCCGGCGAGGCCGTGAGCCCGCTGTGCCCTCTGAAGGGGCCCCTGGCACGGAGGTCTACACCGTTGCCCGCGGTCAGCGAACCAGCCGGTGCACCTGCTCGGGGCTCCCGCCGAACCATGGGAGGAAGGGCTGCCGTGAGGGAGGAGCGGCAACAGGATCGGCTCCCGTTCGACGGGAAGCCGCTGCGCCGCGTGCCGATTCCAGAAGCTACCGTTCTGCGTGATGATGAGTTCGGCAATGCGGTCCTGGCGGAATACCACGAACGGGCGCAGGAGGAGTTCGGCGGCAACCCGCACCTGATGATCTTCAAGATAGTCGGCAAGATCGTCCACGGTTCCCACCCGTTCGCCTGCTGTCTGGTTGATCAGATAGTCCGCCCCGACTTCCGGGTGGCCACCCCGGTGGATCTGCAGGCCATCCTGGACGCGCGGAGGAAGACCGACGAACTACCCAAGCTGCGCGGCTACTACAAGGACGTGGCCCTCGCCCTGCGCAGCATACGGGAGCCGAACAGCCACCTGGCGGAAAGCCTCCTCGAACAGGTCGGCGTGAAAACGGACCTGCCGCTCATATTCCATCTGTCCGGCCTGGAAGTGGTCAACGACGAAGCCAGCCCCTGCGGACTCGGCTTCAAGGTCACCGACAAGACGCACTACTCGACCGAGCCGATCCTGGCCGAGTCCTCCGGCCATTTCGACGACAAGATCGTGGATCGCGACGCGGGTCTGCCCACCCGCCTGGGCGGCAGCCAGCGATACTACTACGGCACAACGGACGGTTTAACAAGGGTTTACGTCGGGCGGGGCTGGTCCCTGGACACCATTTGGGACGAGCTGACCAACTCCCAGGCCGACGGGCGGATCGTGATCGTCCGCAACGACGTGCCGACCGAGGACATGAACACCTACCTGACCGCGCTCGACCGGGCCACCGGCATCCTGGGCCGCTGACGGCCCGCGCAACTCTCCGGTAGAGCCGACGCAAGCACGGGCGACCGGGAATGCGCGGCATGCCCGGTCGCCCGTCGAACATCGGGGCGAGTCGTCCGCTCACTTGCCGAAGAAGGCGCGGATCTTCCCGACGGCCATCTCCTCCTGCCCCTGGTCGGAGACCAGCAGCGCCTTGCCCTCGATGACCACCACCACGTGCTCGCCCAGCGCCAGGTAAGGGCGCAGTTCCGGCAGGGCATCCAGCAGGCGGAAGTAGGCGTCGCTGCCCCACTTGACCCGCAACGTGTCCATGCCCTTTCGATACTCACTGTCCACGAAAGCGCCACCGAAGCGGACGAACGTCTTCCCCTCGACCCGCTGGACGCCGGCAGCGCGCTCCTGGACGGTCTCGGCGCCTTTCCAATCGCCCAGCTTGCGGCTGAAGGCGATCGCTTCGCCGGCGGCGGCCTGGCGCGGCGCGCTCAGCATGGACTTCTCGCGCATGAGTGCGTCTGCGCGGAGCCGGCCGTTGGCGGCCCCGTATGCGGCCGGACTGTCCAGCGGCAGGCCCTGCCCGCGCAGTTCCTCCAGCGCCTCCGCCCGCACGACGCCGTGCCTGCGATATGCCTCCTCGTCCTCCAGCACAAGGTAGGACGTGTAGGGCGTCGCGATGCCGTAATCCTCGCTCAACCGGATGACTTCGTCCTTCAGCTCCTCGCTCTCGCCGTGCAGGCGGATCTGGTCGAGCAGGAAGCCTATCTTCCTGCGTGCCCACAGGTTGCGCACGAATCCGTTCTCGGCGCTGGCCCGCGGGAAGGAGGCGTCGTAGATGAACTCGTGCCGCTCTCCGCCGACGTTGCCCGTCAGACGCACAGCCACGTCGCCGGCCCCGCTGTAGCGGCCGAAGGCCACCACCTGGCTGCCGCGGAACAGGTCCGGCAGCCGGGGCGGGTAAACGTCGCGCACGCCGACGTCGCCGAAGTCCAGCTCCAGATTCGCCAGCACGGGATGGCTGACCTTGCGGAAGAAGCTCGATATCTTCACCTCGATGTCCCGCCCCGGCGCGACGTATTCGCTGTAGCCGCCGGTGGCCTCCGCAATGCCGTCCAGCAGCGGCACGTCCAGGTTCTCGGCTATGCCGAAGGTGAACACCCGCGCCGCCCGGCCGTTCGCCTCCTTGACCCGGGCGATGATCTCGTCCGGCTCGGTCACGTTGACGGTCGGCTTGCCGTCGGTGGCCAGCACCACCATGTAGGGGCGCTTCTGGTCGGGCGCCATGCCCAGGGCCTTGGTCACGCCGCCGCACAGGTCGGTGCCGCCGTCCGCCTTGAGCCCTTCGACGTACTCTACGGCCTCCCTGACGGCCGCCGGTGTGGCCTTCTGCAGGTCGGCGCCGTGGGTGTCAACCGTGTTGCTGAAGGTGATGATGGCAAAGCGGTCCTCCGGGTTGAGGGCACGCAGGCAGAACTCCAGCGCATCGCGCGCGCTGGCGATGCGGTTCCCATCGTTCATGCTGCCGCTGACGTCTATGACGAAGCAAACGTCCTTCGCCATGACCTTCTGTTCCGGCAGTTCCACGCGCGGGGCGAGCATCAGCGCGAAGTAGCCGTCCTCCCCCTCCGCGCGGTGGGCCAGCAGGTTCAGCCCGAAGTCCTTCTTGCTTACAGTGTAGTACAACTCAAAGTCGTCGTCCAGCCGAGCGCCTTCCTTCTCAAAGCCCGCAACTGCATGGTGATCATCCTTGCGGGTAACGCCCACCTTGTGAGTGGGGCAGTAGACACTCTTGATGGCCCGGCGGCTGGCGATCTCGACTGTCAGCGTGAAGTCCTCAAGCACCTTCGACGCCTTGCCGCCCGTCCTCATCGGGAACCGATACTGGTAAACGCCCGCGTCGTAAGATAGGGCATGCGAGTAGGATACCTCCACCTTCACGTCGCTTCGTGGCTGGATCGGGAAGACGCGCATCCGCAGCAGGCCGCTGTCCATGTACTCCAGCAGTCCGGGGTCGCGCAGCCGGCGGACGATGTCCTCGTAGATGCGCCTTGCCTTGCCCGCTTCCACAACTTCTCCGCCCTGGCGCTTACCGTTCACGTACATGGCGAAGTCGGTCAGCGCCGCCTCCTTCGGCAGGGGAAAGACAAAGGTCGCCTCCAACTGGCGGTCGGTCGAATTGTGAAACACCTCCTCGACCCGCGTGGCGGCCACGCCGTCGCGCACCTGCGCGTGGACCCGATGGCTGCGCACCGCCAGCGGCGGCAGCTTCTGCTCCTCAGGAATCAGAATGCCCGTAGCCGACGCCGCCCGGCAGGCCAGCGCCATCATCACCACCGCCATCAGAACCGTCCTCTTGCCTCTCATCTGCCCACCTCCGCTCGATTCCGCTTTCGAGGTCAAGTCTTCGTGGTCATTCCGGGGGCATCGCCCCGAACGCAGCCCATTAGTCGCCCAACTGCCCCAAGATGTTCCCGCGCCGGGCCGGCTCAGGGGCGAGAGCCCACATCGGTAATACTGTGTGGCGCCGTCGGGCGGCCGCAGAAAAAGCCTTGACGATCAGCGGCACCTGGGTTAGGATTGGTCGCGATTGCCCCCGAGCGGCCCGCCGGCGTCCGGGTGCGCCGCCTGTGAGCTGAGGGGGCTCACGGTAGCGGGCGAGTCAGTTCATCCCGCCGCCCCGCAGTAGCGTTCCCCTATGCGGGAGCAGATGGCTCCTTTAGGTTCGTCAGCACGCTCTCCTGTGCAAGAGGGTAAATTCATGGCAGCAACGCACCGCATGTTCGGAAGGTCGTTCCACGCCCGCGCAGCCGACAGCACGTTGAGGCTGGAGGCCCTCGAGCCTCGCCTGCTTCTGTCCGCTTCGCTGACGGAGACCGAACCGGCGGATGCGGACCTGCTGGGCAGCACTGACGTCGGGCCGCTCAGCGGCGGCGATGACAGTTACGAGGAGAACGACTCCCGCCTGGCGGCTTACGACCTCAGCACCTACGAGAAGACGTCCCTGGCGGACATCTCGGGCCTCGGCGTCCAGTCCGACGATGACTGGTACGAGATTGACATCACGTCCGGCTGGGAGCGGCTGGTCGTGCACCTGGCCTACGAGCAGGCCGAAGGTGACATCGCTATCAGCGTCTGGGACAGCGGCGGCAGTTGGTGGGTGGGCAGCAACGGCACAACCGGCCATGAACTCATAGATACGATCGTGTCCAGCAGCGGGACGTACTACCTGAAGGTTTCCGGCGACAACGCCGGCAACTCCTATGAACTGATCTGGGATGACATAGCTCCGGGAAGCGACGATGTCTACGAGGCCAATGACTCGCGCGCGGCGGCCTATAACCTGAGCGGAGACGAAGGAACCTGGCTCAGTTCCGTGGATGGGCCCGGGGTGCAGAGCGACGAGGATTGGTATCAGATATACGTCAGCTCCGGCTTTGAGCGCGTGCTGACGGACTGCGCGTTCAACGACAGTGACGGCGACATAGACCTGCGTCTGTATGACTCCGGGGGCAGCCTCCTGGTCAGCAGCGTCAGCACCACGGACAACGAGCATATAGACTACACGGTGGCCGGCAGCGGCACTTATTACCTGCGGGTAACCGGCGGCAGCGGCAACGCCTACGACCTGTGGTGGGACGACATCGCCGACGTGGACCTGGGGGGCTCGTTCTTCAACGCCATCCAGGAACCGCTGTACGCCGGCGACAGCTTCGACCTGGAGTTCCGGGTCTCAAACTACGGAGCTAACTCATCCGGCTCGTTCACCGTTGACTTCTACGTCTCCGCGAACACCTTCATAAGCACCGGAGACTACTACCTGGACAGCTATTCGGTCTCCAGCATCAGCGGGGGCGACACCTCGGGCATCCTGACCGACGTGCTGACGCTGCCGGCCCTGGGCGACCCCTTCTGGCTGGGGGACGCCGACTACACCATCGGGATGATCGTGGACTCGGCTGACGCGGTGGATGAGACCGACGAGGGCAACAACTCCAACGTTGCCGAGTACTCGGACTGGGATGCGGTACCCATCTACGAAGATGCATACGAAGCGAACGACGCCAAGGCGGCAGCCTACAACCTGAGCGGAGTCGAGCGCATATGGCTCAGCGACTTCAAGGGGCTCGCCGCACAGGGCAACGACGACTGGTACGAGATCTACGCGAGTGCCGACTTCCAGCGGATCCAGGTGGACTGCAGCTTCACTCACGCCGACGGCGACATAGGCATAGCTCTCTATGACTCCGGCGGCACTTTCCTTACCAGCTCCAACGGCACCGCCAACAGCGAAAGCATAGACTATGTGGTGGCTGCCGCATCGGACAGCTACTACATCCGGGTCTTCGGCGACAACGCCGGCAATGTCTACAACCTGTGGTGGGACGACGCGGCCGCCCTGGACCTGAAGGGCACTGCGTTCAACGCAACGCCGGAGCCGCTGGTTGCCGGCGAAAGCTTCTCCGTCAACTACGTGATCGCCAACGAGGAGCCCAATCCCAGCGGCGGCTTCCAGGTGTACTTCTACCTCTCCACCAACGACTTCATCTCGCCGAGTGACGAACTCCTCGGCAACGCCTATATCGCCGCCGGAGTTGCGGGCAACAGCGACACGGGCACACTGAGCGAGACGCTGACGCTGCCCTCCATCGGGCACTCCTTCTGGCAGGGAGACGCCAACTACTACATCGGCATGATCGTTGA
This sequence comes from Candidatus Brocadiia bacterium, assembly GCA_046483865.1. GTDB lineage: Bacteria > Planctomycetota > Brocadiia > SM23-32 > SM23-32 > JAWOCH01. Next base: position 6,156 of record JAWOCH010000051.1, read on the forward strand.
CGCCACGTATGCCATCAACGAAACCGACGAGGGCAACAACTGCAACACCGGCGAGATGTCCGACTGGGACACCGTGGCCATCTACGATGACGCCTACGAAGAGAACGACACCCGTCCTGCCTACTATGACCTGAGCAGCCAGGAGCAGAACTGGCTCGCCAGTATTGACGGCTACGGGGCGCAGACCGATGAAGACTGGTACAGGATCTTCCCCGATACGGGCTACGGGCGGATCCTCGTCGAGTGCACCTTCACCCATGCCGACGGCGATATCAACGTGTCGCTCCACGACTCGGCCGGCACCTGGCTGGCCGGCGCGTCCAGCAGCGACGATAACGAGTACCTGGACTTCGTGGTGCCGGCCGATGCCAACGACTACTACCTGCGCGTCACGGGGGCGGACGCCGGCAACGCCTACGACCTGTGGTGGGACGACGTGGCCCCCGGCCCGGACGAGCTGCTCTGGGGGCTGAACGCCGCCGACGCCATCTTCGTGCGCCAGGGCCTCACACCGGCCTGGACCACGGGAACCGAGTGGCAGCAGATAGCCGGAAAACTCGAGCAGGTCTCCTGCGGCGAGGGCGTCCTCTGGGGCGTTAACTCCGGCGGAGGCATCTTCCTGCGGGAGGGCATGGACCGGGACAACCCGGTGGGCACATCCTGGAACCAGCTCAGCGGCAACCTTGCGCACGTCAGCACCGGCGAGGTGGGCCTGGTCTGGGGCCTCAACTCCAACGACGGCATCTTCGTGCGCGAGGGCGTCACCGAAGGCACACCCCAGGGCACCGGCTGGGCCCGCGTCTCGGGCAAGCTGGAGTACGTCTCCGTCGGCGAGGGCTCCGTCTGGGGCCTCAACTCCAACGGCGGCATCTTCGTGCGCGACGACGTGACCCCCGCCACTCCGACCGGCACCGGCTGGACGCGCGTTGCGGGCAAGCTCGCCCAGGTCAGCGTCGGGGACACGGGCCTGGTCTGGGGCCTCAACTCCAACGGCGGCATCTTCGTGCGCGACGGCGTCACGCAGGCCAACCCGGCAGGCACGGGCTGGACGCGCGTCTCCGGCAAACTGGCCCACGTCGCCTGCGGGTTCGGGGGCGTGTGGGGCGTCAACGGCAGCGGCGGCATCTTCTGCCGCACGGGCGTCGCTTCGAGCACCACACCCGAGGGCACCGGCTGGGAGCGCTGCTCAGGCACGCTGCGGCTCGTCTCAGTGGGCATGGAAGAGCCCGACGACGCCGGCACGCCAACGAGCAGCAGCCTGCTGGCGGAGATGGAACTGCTCTACCAGGACCCCGTGACCGCCGGCCTGACCGAGGACGAGGACCAGCAATCCACCTGGCAGCGGGGCGTGTAGCGAGCCCGGCGATCACGCTCTGGCCGGGCCTGCCTCCGGGGCCGCCCCTTCGAGCGCCACGCTTCCGCCATTGGCTCTCAGCACGTCGGGTGCGCATCGCTCTGAGCCCACACACTCCCCCTGTCCACGGTCCCGGCCACCCCTGGCTCCCGCCCGGCAGCGCCCGATTGCCCATTCAAATGCACCGGCAAGTAAGGTATCATAGCAACACACTGCACTTGGCATGCGCCCTCACCGACAACGCGGAGTCCGTCGTGGAGAGATACCGCTACGACGCCGGAGCCTGCTCTGAGCGCAGCCGAAGGGGCGCCCCCCCACCGTCCTGGGCGCGGGCGCCAGCGACGACTCAGCTCGCCTGATGGAGACTGCACTGGCTGGCGTCGCCGAGGCGGAAGCGGAACAAGGGTTTCACGGGATGCGTTTGGGGAGCTGCGATGGATAAGAGCCTGATGCTCCGCTGGCTTCTGGTGGTTGCGGTACTTGTCATAATGGGTGGCATGTTCATGCTGCGTGGTGGCGAGGTTCTGCTGTCTGGCTCGGAGCCTGGAGCGGGTCCGCCGCCTCCCTGGACGGACGACTGGCTAGACGGCTGGGCCATGGTTTTTGTCGGTGTGTTCCTCTTTGTTCTTGGGTGGCTCATTCCGCGTTGGGTCGGCAAGACATCTGGCGAGGGCGCAGACTCCCGTTCAACGCGCCCGGACAAGTAGCCAAGCCCAAAGGACGGCTCAGTGCGCCCGTACGCCAGGGCACATAGAGAGCCCGGCTGTCCAGCAGCGGGACCTCAATGGCGACGGCGATCTGACCGACACGAAGGAGAAAGTATGGTATCATAGCAGCACGCTGCACTCGGTATACGCTCTAACCGACAACTCGGAGTCCGTCGTGGAGCGCTACCGGTATGATGCGTATGGGCCGTTAGCGTCCTCGACGCGGAGGGCTCAAGCGATTCCGACGCTGTATCCGACGTAGAGAGTCCGCACGCTTTCGCGGCGAGAAGCCTCGACCTGGAATCAGCCTGGCTGGCATGGTAAGGGAGCAGTGGGGGACTCGGAGAATGACCTGGAGACGGCGACTCCTGACGGTCTGGCTGGTGCTATCGGCCCTTATAGCGTTGGGAACTATCATTCTCGGTCCACTGTGCATCCTGGCGTTCGGGCGCTTGCTTGGAAGTTCGAACGGCGATCTGGGCCCTAACTGCCAGCTTTGCTTTGGCCTCGGCGCCATCGTGACATTCATCCTGATATGCATGGTCATTTTGACCTGGGGGGGCGCTCGCGCTGCCTATAGAGCCTGGCGTGGTCTGGACGAGCAGGCGGGCGAGGAGGACACCGGCGAGACGCCAGAGCGTCATGAGCTGGCGAGTCGCTCACGTCCTCGCAAAGCGCTCTATGCGCTCGCTGCCGTCCCCGCCGGTTATCTGCCGCTCTCGTATGCGATCCTGGTTGTCTACGTACCCATAGTAATCCTCACCGGCCGGGAGATGACGCCGACGACGGGTTCCGTTATGTGGTGGATCGGGTGGACCGCGATCTGGGCAACGCTGGTTCAATGGCCGTTCTACATCGGATGGGCCGCGTGCTCGCGCGAGCTCCCTGTGCGCGTTCGAGCGGCCTGGATAGTGGCAATCGTGGGGCTGAACATGTGGGCAATGCCGTATTTCCTGTATTGCAAGTGGAAGAACAAGACCAGAACAGGGCTTACCGCTTACTTGAGGCCGGCGCTGAGGGCCTTTCTTGAAAAGGGCTACTCAGAAGGCTCAGGGCGAGACCCGTAGGTGGTCTCCGAGGGCCTGGCAACAGCGATTACCTGGAAGCACTGCACGATGCGACCGAGGCCGGGCTCCGCGAAGAAGTTCCTCGCGAAAACAATCCCGCTGGCCAATGCTCTCAGCACGGCGCATCCCATTTATGGACTGGCCAAGTGCGAAACAGACTGCGTGAAGAAATCACGGCCCCCCGAGTGTTTCTGCTACTTCATGAATGGCATCCTTCACTGCGTCAAGTACCGCCAATTCCCTAACATGCCACCTTACAGATGAGTTTGCTTGAGCTTATACGAATCGTCGCTTGGCTCGTCGGCATCGCCTCAGCTGCTGTACTGCTGGTCTTCCGTGCCGCGGTCATCACGAAGCAGTTCGGAGCTTCCGTTCAGGGCGACAAGGAGACCGTCGACCGAACCCAGTACACGCTAGTCTTCTGGACGTGGGTGCTCATTGCAGTCGCGCTTGCCGGCCTTGGTTTGTCCTACCTTATCGAAGGGTGTGCTCAGGCGCCCTAGTCGCCCTTCAAGATTGATTCATTGGGTTCGGTTGGTGCTGCGACGGGTGAAAACGTCTCTGGAGTGCGGCGCCTTGGCGCCGCTTTGGAACCCGGCGGCTCCCCGCCGGGGAGCGCGAGGGGGCGGGGCAAGCCCCGCAACGGCAAAGCGGTGGCAAGCCACCGCACTCCAGAAGCCGGTCTCTCGCTGCTGCATGCATTACTGCGAAACGCGATGTTGAAGCTCCACTAGAACAGCGGCGGATCGCTCACCGTCCGGCGC